>DATBYX010000285.1:0-5992 GCA_036513475.1 Xanthobacteraceae bacterium
CTGAACTGCCGTAACCGCGCCTCATCAAATGCGCGGTGGAGCGGTATCAAGCGGAGTCACGGATGACCAGGTCATCTCGGTGCACCATGGCCGCGCGGCCGCCGAAACCAAGGATCGTGGCGATATTGGCTGAGGGTCGCCCCTTGATCTTGGCGGCATCTTCGGCGTCGTAGGCGACAAGCCCCCGGCCGACCTCCAGGCCATCGGGGCCGCGGATCACTACGGCATCCCCGCGCGCAAAGGAACCCTCGATTTTAGACACGCCCGCGGGCAAAAGGCTCCTCCCGCCGCGCAATGCTGACACGGCGCCAGCATCGATTGTGAGGGTTCCCTTCGGCTCGAGCGTGCCGGCGATCCATTTCTTTCGCGCCGTGACGGGATTGGCGCCGGTGAGAAACCATGTGCAGCGGGTGCCCTGCGCGATCGCCGCAAGGGGATGCGCAACACGGCCGGAAGCAATCAGCATGTGAGTGCCGGCCTGGGTCGCGATCTTGGCGGCTTCGATCTTGGTCTGCATGCCGCCGCGCGAGAGGTGCGAGGCAGCAGCTCCGGCCATGTCCTCGATGGCCGGCGTGATTCGGTCGACCACGGCGATGAAATTTGCTTGCGCATTTGCAGCGGGCGGCGCGTCGTAAAGGCCGTCCACATCGGATAGCAGCACCAGGAGATCAGCGCTTGCCATGCTGGCAACACGCGCTGCCAGGCGGTCGTTGTCGCCGTAGCGGATTTCGGTGGTCGCGACCGTGTCGTTCTCGTTGATCACCGGCACGGCGCGCCACTCCAGGAGTTTGCCTATGGTGGAGCGCGCGTTAAGATAGCGTCGTCGCTCCTCCGTGTCCTGCAGCGTGACCAGAACCTGTCCGGCGGTGATGCCGTGGTGGCCGAGCACCTCGGTCCAGGTGCGCGCGAGCGAAATCTGGCCGACGGCTGCTGCTGCTTGGCTGTCCTCGAGCTTGAGCGGCCCGGACTCCAGGGACAGTACCGTGCGGCCGAGCGCGACCGCGCCCGAAGAGACAACCAGCAAGTCGCGGCCCTCGGCGTGCAGCTGCGCGATGTCCTGCGCGAGCGCAGCGAGCCATTCATGGTTGAGCCGCCCGCGCCCGCTATCGACCAGGAGCGAGGAGCCGACCTTGATCACGATGCGGCGGAAATCGGCAATCTTCGGCGTGCTGCGGGACATCGGTCGGGCTGGCGGCGCGTGCGCGATCAGTACCTGGCGGGGCGTATGGTTGAGTTCCTCCTTCTTGCCCCGAATTCGCGCCAAATTCAAATGCAAAAACCGACGGCGCACCGACTTCAATCGCCGTACTCGGCCGGAGTGAGGATGCTGGCTTCACCCGTGCACCACCCGCCTGGCTGTTATAGACCCGAGCGTTCCTTCGCCTTGAATGCACACTGGAGCATCATCTCGTCCGTCAGTCTCAACTCCTTATTTTCATTGATATTGATCTCAGCGACGACGCAGCTATCATCATCAATGATTTTTACGTCGTACACCCCCGCGAGAATATCGCGAACCGTGAACCGTCCATTCTCGGCGACCGTTTGGTTCTGCAGCTTGTCCTCGCCCCACGCGTTTGATTTTGCGGGGGCGAGATACAATTTATGGATCGCAGAGAAGCTAGCTTCATTTACTACGACGAGATCGAACGCAGATGCCGGTGCTATAAGCGTCAGCAGAGAAACGGAAGCCAGGATTGAAGCTCGAAGCATGTGTAACCTCTTTTTAGGGGTGGAACACTTGACAGGGGTGGCGAGAGTAGCAAACCGGATTGCGTTTCGCTGTGATGGCCATCACAGAAGAGGATAAAGTGAGCACCGTGCTCACCCCGCCAAAAGCTACATCCTGTGACATGCGTCACGGAAACTCTTCGCACCGCCTGCTAGTCTAGCGTGCCGTCATGGTTTTCGCCTGCTGAAGAAGGGATTCACAGATGCGCAAATTCATAATAGCTGGGATCACGACGGGCTTGCTCTTGATCTTTTGTGAGCGATCCAATATGGCAACAACAAATATTGTTGGCCAGAGCGCCGATGTCCGCAGCGTCCGCCCCGATCGCTGATCTCCGCAGTGTCAAGTCGAGTGGGCGACTAACGTCATATCAAATACGTTCGCGCAACCGCGGCACTGCCCGGGCGGTTCGGCCAAACAGCAGAAGCAGAGACGAGCGATGGATGAAGTGGCAGCGGAGACGGTGGCGATAATCGCCAAGCGAGTTCCCCCCGACAAACGCGATCTGAGCATGGCCGACCGACTGGAGGATCTCGGCATCGATTCGTTCAGCGCGGTTGAAATGATCTATGATCTCGAAGAAAAATTCGACGTGGAGCTTCCATACAATTCAAATGACAACATGCCCGACCTCCAGACTGTGGGCGACCTCGTCGAGGCGATCAAAAAGCTCATCGGTGGAAGGCAGTAAATGATCTCCCGGTAAAGTCGGCCCGGCTCGGAACGCAGGTTAAGCTCCATCGGCCGGCCACGATAAGGGAGGCCGGAAGGGTCCACAGCGGAGCCAAGGGCGGAGACCAAGGGGAATGTGGGCCAACAAAGCACGCGCCGGACTCGGAGCCGCATAAGCGTGTCAAAGCTGCTGGCTCTCGCATACGGCACATCGTTGCCGTTGATACCCGAGATGGGAGCCGTATGCGGGAAAGCTGCACGTACGGATCTGTGCGGGGGGCGCGAGGTAACGCGCGTCCCTACCGCGACCGGCGCGAGTTGGGCGCATTCGCTTAATTTATCACGGGCGAACGCTTTCTTCGCGGATCGGCACGCTTTCGCCGCCGATCCATCGGGCAATAATGGCGAACAAATCTACCAAAATGCTCAAGGCGAACCCATCAATAAGTAATCCTGACCCCGACGTGACAATTTCCATGCTTGCTTCGTGCGAAATCAACCAGTCACCAGTTGTCTCCAAGATGAGTCGGCTGCTCGCGCCACGAATCCACGCGGGTTGGCTCTGGTCGGGAACAAGCCAAGTGAAGAACAGATAGCATAGAACGGCAAAAAGTAATCCGCGAGGAAGCCCCATAAAGAATCCCAAAATGCGGTCGATTATGCCTACCTCGTCTGCAAAAAAAATGTGGGAAATACGCCCTGCAAAAAGCAGACACACAATCAGCACGCCAACAAACAAGATCGCTGTGGCTAGAAGCGATAACACGGTTATTGACTGGATGAGACCTGTCGCCAGCAAGAAGAGTCCCGTTGCAAACTGCGCGATTGCACAGGCAACGGCGGCAAGGATAACACGGAGGAAACCGCGTCCAGCCCCCAGAAGAGCTGAGAGTAAAATTACGGCGATGAGCAACAAGTCCAGGAGAGTTATGTGCACTGCTGTCTCCTAATCAGAGAGATCCGCCTGATGAAGAGTTCGATCAACAGGTTATCATGCAGTCGAATGCCGTCGTCGCATCAAGGAGCAGGTACTTGTTTTCTGCCCGGCGTCCAGCGGGGCTTCAGCAAAATTGGAGCTGCTTCGGCGCAGGCTAAACGCGGGCGGAGCCTCGCCGCATTGCGCCTTTCACCTGTCCCAGTGCTTTCTGGATGTTGCCGATCTCCCAAGGCCCAGCCCGCTTCCATATCTCGAAATTGCAGGAAATCGAGGAAGAGCCGCTTCTGCCGCCTGTCTCTAGTCTTGCGTTCAGATCATTTTGCAGGCTCGCATCAGCTTGACGATGCGCGGAAGGCTCGGACGCCGGTTGAAGCCGTAGTAGGTCTGCTGCTGTATGCCATCGTACAGACGCCTGTGCGCCACGATGCCCTTGAGCGAAATCAGATACCGGTTAACGAGCCAGTTGTTAAAGCTGAAGTGGAAGTAGAACGCCGTCACCCGGCTTCTATTGGCTCTGAACTCCTGATCATTCATGATGTCCGCGAACGGGGCAAGTCCGAGATGCAGTACCTTGAGACCCTCCTTCTGGAAGGTCTCGATGGCGACGCGCTTGAGCGCCAGTGTCACCAGGCGATCCGCCTCGGGCAGGTTTTGGCTGTGCTGGCTCAGGTAGCCTATGACCTTGCCGCCATCGTAAATCGGGTCGAAGAAGGCAAACGCCACCAGCTTTCCATCCTTATCGAAGGTGAAGAATCTGCGTACGTCGGGTTCCTCCGCCACGAGCAGCGGCCGGTTGAGGAAGACCAGCTCCTCGCTGGTAAAGGTCCGGGTCTGCCGCCATGCTTCGTGGAGGGCCTTGACCTTGTCGATGCCGACCTCGGTCAGAGAGCCTTCGCGGGTGACAAAGCCGCGCTTGACCATGCGATTGAGGGCTTCGCGCAGCGTCTGCTTCTTGCGGCCGCTGAAACTGTAGGTCGGCAGATCGATGTGCGTGTCGTAGCCCATTGCATTGATGGTGAACCCCTGCTCGGCGAGGACTTTGGCCACGCCGTGCGACACGAACCAGAAACCCACGTCGCGCTGCTGCGCAACGAAGCGGGAAATCAGATCCGGAAGGTTCTCGGGGGGAGCGACTGGGTCGGAGAGCACCAGCGCCGTACGGCCGACCTTCTTGTATGCAAGGAAGCCGCGTTCGTTGCCGAAATGCTCGAGCCCCGACTGGTAGACCGCCGAAAAGGCGTAGGATCCCCTTCCATGCTCTCGCATCAACGCGATGCGGACCGGCAACGGAACACCGCTAGCGGTACTCGCATTTTCGCGCGTCCGGGAAGCATCAATCGGGGCAACCGCTCCGGTCAGTGAGATGTCTTTCATGGCGTATTCCTGTCAGATTCAGACCCGCTCTTGATCGGATCGCGGGGCATGGAAACCGGGCGGCGCATGCAGCACGATACAGTTACAAAACGAACAGTAGCGGCTGGGAGGCGCACACGCCCGCTCCCTGGGATCCCACAAATCTCGGCTAGCTGCAATCATACGGGATTCGGAGTCAATTGTCCTCCTCCCAACGCGCGCAGTGGAACCGCGAGGAACTGCCAATGGTCATTTGGATTGCAACCTCTCGACAAGGGCCTCGACAAGGAGAGTGTTGTTGAGCTATACGTTTGGCCTTGGCGGAGTGTAGCGCAGCCTGGTAGCGCACCTCGTTTGGGACGAGGGGGTCGTAGGTTCAAATCCTTCCACTCCGACCAGATAAACCCTTGAGCCATGGGCCTTTCCTCTGGGAGCTGAAAAGCGGCAGTGCTTAGGGGGACAGTTATGGGGACAGAAACGAAGACGACGGCATCGGGCCGATGTGCTGGGTTTCAAGCGCAATGCAGAGGATCGAGGTTGAAGTTTGTTTGATGGTACGCCCTGAGATAAGGTGTTGAGCTGCTCAACGCCTTTTTGTCGCGCGGCCCCGTCCAGTACCACGCTCGATTTTCCTTGCGCCCGACTCGGGTCCCCAAACCAGATTCATTGCGAGTTGCGACGCCATCATAAGTTCGACGGTGCCTTTAAGGCTGTGGGACCAACTGGAAATCGGCCCGCGCGGAGACCTCTCCCAGTCGAATGCGCGAATCCGCGCGCCCATCTCGCCGCCACTCACGGGCCAAGCTGAAGGTCCGGAATGAACGTCCTTGGCCACTGAGCCTCTCGCGTGCGCCGGAAACAGCTGCCAATGCGCTGAAGGACGAGAGATTAGCCCAAGCAGCCTATTAAGTCGCTCTGGGTCGTGCGACACGAGCGCCGTCTGAGTACGACGGTGCTGTTTCATGATCGCGATCTGCGGGTCGACGGCAGCTTGTGCGCCAGTTCCGGCCACTCGCTTTCCACCACCGGGCACATTTCGTCGGAGACCCATGCCGCTAAGAGGAAAATACACCTGCTGGCTGCACGCTTTTCAGCTCGTCAGCTGAAAGCTGCCGCAGAATGCGCTTGGGATTGCACATGCCCCGCCTCCATCGCCCCTTCGGTGGGGCAGAGATCGCGGCATGGATACTGGACGCGCCGAATAGTGCCTGCTGCGGGGACCTAGCTCACGAGTTAACAATCATTTTCGTATTTTTCAATGACGTCGGCACCCGCTCCAGTTGGCGGTGCAGCATATT
>DATBYX010000286.1:0-6707 GCA_036513475.1 Xanthobacteraceae bacterium
GCCTACTGCATGCCTGCATGGCGATCTATTACGCTTACATCGATCGCGTGCCGATATTCATCATCGGCGCGACCGGCCCGATGGACGAGGCAAAGCGGCGGCCGCACATCGACTGGACGCATTCGGCGCTGGTGCAGGGCAGCGCGATCCGCGACTACGTCAAATGGGATTACCAGCCAACTTCCATCGAAGGGGTGCCGGAAAGCTTTGCGCGCGCCTATTCGATCATGACCACGGAGCCGCAAGGTCCGGTCTACATGTGTTACGACGCTGCGCTCCAGGAGGAGCCGCTGCTGCGCAAGCCGGCGCTTCCGCCTCACGGCGCGGCGGCCACTCCTGCCGCCATGGCGCTCGACCCCAAGGCAGTTGCCGCAATCGCGGATAAGCTTCTCGCAGCGGAGCATCCCATGCTGCTCGCTGAATATGCCGGGCGGCGCGCCGGCGGGTTCGAGAGCATTGTTGAGCTGGCGGAAACCACAGGCGCCGCAGTCTGGGACGTCAACAACGCGCTCAACTTCCCCAACAAGCATCCCCTCTGTCTGAGCATGGACACGGAATCCCTGCGGCACACCGATCTCATCGTGGGGCTGGACATCAAGGACTGGGAGAAACAGCTGACCGCGCTCGACAACGCCAAGCGCACGCGCGAGCAGATCACCCCCTCATCGTGCGACTTTGTCGAGATCGGTTTTGCCGAGATCAACATCAGCAAATGGTCGATGGATTATTGCCGGATGCAGCCGTGCTCGGTCCGGGCGCTCGGCGACACCGCGCTCGGCATTCCCGAGCTCACCCGTCTGTGCCGGGAGCGGATCGAGCGAAACGGGCAGTTGAAGCATCGGATCCACGAGCGAAAGCTCGCCATTGCAAAGCGGCACGATGAGGTCTGGGCCAAATGGCAGGAGGAGGCGCGCACGAACTGGGACGCATCCCCGATCACCTTCTCCCGACTGGCGCTTGAAGTGTGGGAAGTCATCAAGGGCGAGGATTGGGTTCTCACGGCCAACACGCTCAAGCAGCAAATCCGCAAACTATGGGATTTCGACCGGCCCTACCGGCATCCCGGCGTCGAGCTCGGCACCGCAACCCAGATCGGGATCTCGCTCGGCGTGGCGCTCGCGCACAGGGGCAAAGGTCGCATTGTCGTGGACATCCAGCCGGACGGCGACTTGATGTTCGATGCAGGCGCGCTGTGGATCGCGGCGAAGTACGAGATTCCCATGCTGGTGGTGATGCACAACAACCGTGCCTATTACAACGACTGGGAACACCAGCTGCGCATGGCGAAGGTCCGGGGCACTGATGAGCGCAAGGCGCATGTCGGCATGGATCTGTTTGGGCCGGAGCCGGACTTCGCCGCTCTCGCGCGCGCCATGGGCTGCTATGGCGAAGGTCCGATCGACCGCCCGAAGAACGTCCGACCCGCCCTCGAGCGCGCCCTTGCCGAGGTGAAGAAGGGTCGCCTCGCATTGGTGGACACGATCACGCAGCACCGATGAGGCGCGCCGTATCGGCGGCGGCAGCCGTAGCCACGGCGCCGAAGCTTTGCAATAAGTCGGGCGGCAAGTCTCATCGATCGAGGGTGCAATGGGTGAATTCGCAATTGGTCAAAGCGTGTCCCGGTTCGAGGACCCGCGGCTGCTCAAGGGCGGCGGTCGCTATGTTGCGGACATGGTGCTGCCGGGTATGGTCTTCGGCCAAGTGCTGCGCTCGCCGCATGCCCACGCGCGCATTCGATCGATCGATGTGAGCCGGGCAAAGGCCGCGCCCGGCGTGCTGGTTGTGCTCACCGGGGCGGATTGGAAGGCATCGGGGTGGGGTGATCTCCCGGTGCCCGGCGGCCTCAAGCGGCGCGACGGCAGTGTCTTCCGCCCGCCCTATCCTGCGCTGGTGACGGATCGTGTGCGGTTTGTCGGCGACTATGTCGCCTTCGTCGTCGCGGAGACCTACCATCAGGCGCTCGATGCGGCCGAATTGATCGCGGTTGATTACGAGCCGCTGCCGCCCTGCGTGTCGACGGCTGAAGCGGTGAGTGCCGGTACGCCACGGGTCTGGGACGACTGCCCCGACAATATCGGTTTCGTTCAACTCTTCGGCGACAAGGCTGCGGCCGAGGCGGCCATCGCGAAAGCCGACCACGTCATCAAGCATCGGTTCATCGTCAATCGTGTGACCGCTGCCACCATGGAGCCGCGTGGTTGCCTTGGCGATTACAATGCCACGGAGGATCGTTACACCATCTACACCACCCTCCAGCGCACGCATCCGTTTCGCTCCGAGCTGGCGCCCATCCTCAAGGTGTCGGAGAGCAAAATCCGGGTGGTCGCCGGGGACATCGGCGGCAGCTTCGGCATGAAGTCCGCGGTCTACAACGAAGTTGCCCTCGTACTGCTGGCCTCCAAGCGCATCGGCCGCCCGGTGAAATGGACCTCGACCCGGTCCGAATCCTTTCTCTGCGATGCCCAAGCACGGGATAACGTCACCGAGGCCGAGCTTGCGCTCGACAAGGAAGGGAATTTTGTGGGTCTGCGGGTGAAAACGATTGCTGCTATCGGGGCGTATCTTCAGACGGGGATGCCGGCCTTCACCGGCAATATTGGCACCCTGGCCGGCGTCTATCGCACCCCCGCGATCCATGCCGACGTGAGCGCGGTGTACACCCACACCAACCCGGTGCGGCCCTATCGCGGCAACGGCCGTCCCGAGGCGGCCTACGTGATCGAGCGCATAGTCGATCTCGCCGCCGACGAGCTTGGGATCGATCCCGCTGAGCTGCGGCGGCGCAACTACATTGCGTCGGGAGCAATGCCGTTCAAGACCGGACTCACGTTCACCTATGACAGCGGCGAGTTCGAGAAGAGCATGGATATGGCGCTTGGTCTTGCGGACTTTGCGGGCTTCGAGCACCGCCGGCAGGAAGCGCGCAAGCGCGGCAAGCTGCGCGGCATCGGTCTTTCGAACACAATCGAACGCGCGGCGGCACAGGGCTTCGAGGGCGCGGAAATCCGGTTCGACAAGTCGGGTACTGCCACCTTGCTTTCGGGCAGCGTAACCCAGGGCCAGGGGCATGAGACGATCTTCAAGCAAATCATGTGCGACCGCCTCGGCATCGATCCCCAGGAGGTGCATTACATTCAGGGCGATACCGACGAAGTCTTCGTCGGGGAAGGCACCGGCGGGTCGCGGTCGGCCACGATCGGCGGCTCCGCCGTGATGATCGCTGCGGAGCGCATCACCGAGAAGGCGAAGCACATCGCCGCGCACATTCTCCAGCTCGATGCAGACGAGATAAGCTTTGCCGATGGCGTGTTTTCCAGCCCCAAGTCCAACCGCACGCTCACCATCAAGGAGGTGGCGAAGGAGGCCATGGAACCCGCGAACCTGCCCAAGGGGATCGATGTCGGTCTCATTGCGACCGCGACCTATTTTGCGCCGGTGCAGAATTTCCCGAACGGATGTCATATCTGCGAGCTGGAGATCGACGAGGAGACCGGCCAGGTCGAGATCGTCCGCTACAGCGTGGTCGATGATGTCGGCACGGTGATCAATCCGCTGCTGCTGAAAGGACAAATCGTGGGGGGCGTGGCCCAGGGCGTCGGCCAGGTGCTGATGGAAGACATTCGGTTCAATGAGGACGGCCAAAACCTGACCGCATCGTTCATGGATTATGCCATGCCGCGCGCCGCCGACATCAGCGCGGTCGATGTGAAAAGCAATCCGGTGCCGACCATGACCAATCCGCTTGGCGTCAAGGGCGCGGGCGAGGCCGGCTGTGTCGGGGCGATGCCCGCCGTCGCCAATGCACTGGTGGACGCGCTCTCCCACCTCGGCGTCCGGCACATCGAGATGCCGGCAACTCCGGAGCGGCTCTGGCGCACCATCAATGGAGGTCAGCCCGCTATGCGGGGAGATTTGCAGGCATGAAAAAATCTTTCGTTCGCGGCACGTGGCAGCAGACACGGGCGTTCTCGCCGGCAGTCGTCACCGAAGCCGCAGGGCGGATGATTTTCATCGCCGGACATACCGGTCAGATCGACGACGCGGGTAAGTCGCTTGCGGCCGATTTCGACGCCCAGTTCCGGCAAACCTTCCGCAACATCGAGAGGACGCTCGCGGAGGCGGGCGGCACATTGCGTGATATGGTCACGATGACGGTGTTTCTCAGCGATGCCCGCTATACCACACGCATGACGGAGCTTCGCGGCGAGCTGTTCGGGAAGGACTTTCCCGCCAGCGCCGCCATCACTGCGCAGGGCTTCGCACAGCCGGAAGTGATGATCGAGGTCCAGGGGATCGCGGTCACCGGCTAGCCCTGCCATCCGCTTGCGCGGCCATCGCGAGAGCGCGATATACTCAGCTGCGGTAGGCGCATGAGCGAGACCTTTGAAACAGCGCTGGCGGCACGCGTGGACGCGATGACGGACGCGTGCACCCGCTGCGGCAAATGCGTGGAAGTGTGCCCGGTCACGGGCCCCGGCAGAGTTGACGCCGCGCCGCGCCGCGTCATCGACGGCATTATCGAGATCCTGCGCACCGGCGAGGGGCCTCAACCCGCGCGCAATTGGGCGAACGCGTGCCTGCTCAGCGGGGAATGCATCCAGGCCTGCGACTACGGCGTCAATCCTCGCTTCCTGCTGGGCATGGCGCGCTTGGCCATGACCCGCAAGAAGGAGGAGCGGACGCAGCAACGCCGTCAGGGGGTCGAGGGCTTCCGCAAGGTCGCGCGCGACGTCACCCATATCTCGCGCCTGCAGCTCGACGAGGCGGTGCTGGCGCGGCTCGGTCAAAAGGCAGACCACCACAGCGAGCCCCCTGAGGCGCCCGACTTCGTCTTCTACACGGGCTGCAACGTGCTCAAGACGCCGCATATTGCCTTGCTGGCACTCGACATCATGGACACGCTCGGGATCACCTACCAGGTCATGGGCGGCCCGACCCATTGCTGCGGCATCGTGCAGATGCGCAGCGGCGACGTCGCCACTTCCGGCCGCTTTGCCGAGAGCACCATGGACAAGCTCGCGCGCGGCAAGTCGGGCCAAGTGATCTCCTGGTGCCCGAGCTGTCACGTGCAGTTTACCGAGACCACTTTGCCGACCATTGAGAAGACCCGGGGTGCGCGTCCCTTCGAGATGACCCCATTCATGCTGTTCCTGCGTGGGCAGCTCGATCGCCTGGGACCTCACCTGAGGGAGCGTGTCGAGATGCGTGTCGCCTTACATCGACACCCTGGCATCAGGGGTGTGGTCGAGGCGGCGGAAGACATCCTGCGCGCGGTCCCCGGGATCGAGCTGGTCGATCTCGGCCAGCCTGCGGTCGGTTTGATGAGCAACTATTTCCGAGCGCTGCCGGCTTATCGCCGCGAGCTGCAGAAAAACGAGCTTGATGCCGCCGAGATGGCGCAAATAGATGCGCTGGTCGCTGTGTACCACGCCGATCACCGCGAGCTGTGCGCGCACGAGCGCGATTATCCGTTTCGGGTCATGAACATTCTGGAGATCGTGGGCGAAAGCATGGGGCTCCACCACGAAGACCATTTCAAGCGGCTCAAGATGCTGCAGGACATTGATGCGATCGCGGCGGACTGCAGCGACCTCATCAGCCGGCACGGGCTTGACCCTGAGACTACCCGCCAAGCCATAGTGGCGATGCTCGAAGAGCAGCCACTGCCACTGCGCGGCGTGGCGCCAAGCGCACCTTGAGGATCGGCCGAATTCGCAAAGGCGCGGCTCACGGGCGAAAAGCCCAACTTGGGTGAGAACCGCAAGGTCACATTGCGGATGTAAGGCTACTTATCGAGCTTGAGCTTCTTGCGGCGCTGGGCAAGGGTGCGCAGACGCAACGCATTCAACCGGATGAAGCCCGCTGCATCTCGGTGGTCGTAGGCGACCTTGCCCTCTTCGAAAGTCACGAGATCCTGGTCGTAGAGCGAATAAGCCGATGAGCGACCAACAGCGCAGACGTTGCCCTTGTAGAGCTTGAGTTTCACTGTTCCGGTGACGAATTTCTGCGACTGGTCGATTGCGGCCTGAAGCATTTCCCGCTCGGGCGAAAACCAGAAGCCATTATAGATAAGCTCGGCATATTTCGGCATGAGCTCGTCTTTAAGATGGGCCGCGCCGCGGTCAAGCGTGATCGATTCGATCGCCCGGTGCGCGGCAATCAGGATGGTTCCCCCCGGCGTCTCGTACATGCCGCGCGATTTCATGCCGACAAACCTGTTCTCGACCAGGTCGAGTCGGCCGATACCATGGGCATGGCCGAGCCGGTTGAGCTCGGTCAACAGCTTGGCCGGCGAAAGCGGGTTCCCGTCGAGCGCCACGGCGTCGCCGGCTTCGAAGTCGATCGCGATCTGGATCGCCCGGTCAGGCGCGGCTTCGGGTGAAAGCGTGCGCGAGTAGACGTAGTCCGGCACTTCCTGGGACGGATCCTCGAGCACCTTGCCCTCGGAAGAGGCGTGCAGGAGATTGGCATCCACTGAGAACGGCGCCTCGCCCCGCTTGTCCCTGGCGATCGGAATCTGGTGCTGCTCAGCAAAATGAATGAGCGCCTCCCGCGAGCGCAGGTTCCATTCCCGCCACGGCGCAATCACCGTGACATCCGGCCTGAGGGCGTAATAGGCAAGCTCGAACCGCACCTGATCGTTGCCTTTGCCGGTCGCTCCGTGAGCGACGGCGTCGGCACCAACCTTCTCCGCAATCTCGATCTGG
>DATBYX010000287.1:0-8199 GCA_036513475.1 Xanthobacteraceae bacterium
CGCACGCGAACGCCAACGCCAGAACAACTGACAAATGTCGAATCATGGTGCTTCCCTCAGATGAGCGTTTGGTGATTTTGGCGGAAAGCATGGAGCATCTCGCGGCCGTGCTCAAGCCGCTCGCGCCGGAAAAGACCGTAGGGGGCGAGGCATGCCTCGCCGCTATGAAGAGAACGCGCAATCCGGGCTACGCGCTCCGTAGGGGCGACGCATGCGTCGCCCTCTATCAGCGTCAGCGCTGCCGAAAGAGGGCGAGGCATGCCTCGCCCCTACAAGCAACGAAATGCTGGGTCAGGCGATGACACCGTCTGCGGCGAGCGCCTCGATCTCGGTCTCGGGGTAGCCGGCCTGGGCCAGCACGCGCCTGGTATCGGCGCCGTAGCGCGGCGGGAAACCGAGCTTGCAGGCGGCGCCTTCGACATCGACCGGCATCGGCTGCATGCGGACAACCTTTCCGTTGGGCATCACCGTCCGCGTGAGCCTGTTGGCGAGCTGCGGCAGGTCCCGCACCTGGGGAATGTTGAAAATGCGCGTTGCCGGAATCGTGGCCGAGCGCAGATCCTCGAGCAGCTCCTCCACGGTGTGCCGGCTCGTGACCGCCGCCATGTCGCGATGAATGGATTGCCGCTCCTTGTGACGCCCTTCGTTGGTCGCGCGCACGGCGTTGGCAACGCAGGCGAATTTCGGCACGGCGATCAAGCGGCGCCACTGCACATCACTGCCGATCGCGAGATAGACGAAGCCGTCCTTGGCCGGATAGACATTGGTCGGGATGAACTTGCGGTGCTCGTTGCCGGCGCGCGTGATCTCGTTCGGCTCGCAATCGAAATCGATCAGGGGGAGCACCGTGATGAGCCACGACGCCGCGGCCTGCAGCATGGAGACATGGATCGCCTTGCCGCGCCCGGTCTCGTTGCGCTCGAGCAGCGCCAGCATCACGTTGGCATAAACCTCGTCGCCGGCTTTGAGATCGATCACCGGCACGCCCATCTGGGTGGGCGAACCGGCCGGATCGCCGGTGACCTCCATGTAGCCGCACATGGCCTGGACGACCGGATCATAGCCCGGCACATCCGGGTATTCCGGTCCCATCGCCGAGATGCCGGCCCAGATCAGGTCCGGCTTGACAGCACTGAGCGTGATGTAATCGATGCCGAGCGCCTTGTAGCGTGAGGGCAGCGTATTGCAGCAGAAGACGTCGACCTCGAGCGCCGTGATCAACCGCCTAAGAATTTCCTGCCCGCGCGGATGCTTGAGGTTCAATGCAATCGCTTCCTTGCCGACATTGGGCGCAATGAAATAACTGCGCCGATCCTCGTCGGCGACGCGGCTTCCGATATAGCGGTTGGGATCGCCGGGCAGGCCGCCGTCCGCCTTGGTTGCCTCGATGCGGATCACGCGCCAGCCGAGTTGCGCAAAGCGCAGCGTCGCCGAAGGCATTGAGAGCGCCTGCTCCAGGCTGAGAATGGTGCGGCGTTTCACCCGTCGGCTCCGTACACCGTCCGCGCGGCGTGCGGGGAGATCAGGCCGTCGCGGATCTCTTGCTCGAGCTTCACGCGGTCGCGCTTGGTCGGATTGCCGTATCCGCCGCCGCCTCCCGCCTGCTGGTGATAGACGGTGCCGCGCGGGACACCCGTGATGAGGTCTTTGTTGCGCGGCGTGATCAGAGTGCCGTCCGGATAAGTGAGCCGGATGAAGTTGAGCGAGCCGCTGCTGCCGCCAAACAGGCCAAACGCCGGCTCGAAGTCGCCGTCCCCGAAAACAACCACTTGGGTGTCATCCGAGCCAATCTCGAAAATGGTCTCGACCCCAAGCCCTCCGCGCCATTGTCCGGGGCCGGCGGAATCGGGCAGCAATTCGTGCTTGATCAGCCGATGCGGCGTCTGCTGCTCGAACATCTCATAATCCTGATCCAGCACGCCGCCCGATGCGTCGATCATGCCGATGTGGTCGTAGCCGTCCGTCCCCTGCAACGCACCCGAGCCGCCCTTGAGTCCCATGAAGCCGATATCGACGTAGCGCTCATTCTTCTCCCGATCGAGGCCGGTCGTCAGCGAGCACAGCAGGTTGTTCCAGCCCGCGGTCACGCGTTCCGGCATCGCCGGCGCCAGCGCGCGCTGAATCGCTTCCGCGTTCGGCGGGCAGAGGTGATTTCCGAAAGTGGTCGCCTTCGGGTACGCGGCGTTAAGGATCGTGCCCTGGGGAATGATGATCTCGATCGGAGCGACCATCCCCTCGTTGTGCGGGATGTCGGGGTTGACCATCTGCAGCAAGGTCAGGATCGTCGCCGAGGCACTCGAAGTAAACGTCCCGTTCACGAAGCCGTCGGTCTGCGCATCGGTTTTCGAGTAATCAAACCGGATGCGCTTGTCCTCGACCGTGATGGTGACACGAATAGTAAAGATCGATCCTTCGTGCCGGCCGTCATAATAGACCCGGCCTTCGCCGTTGTAGACGCCGTTGGGAATGGCGGCGATCTCGCTTTCCATCATCTTGCGCGTCGCATCGAACAGCGCCTGCTTGTGCGCTGCGAAGCTCGCACGGCCATACTTCTCAAGAAGCGCGAGCATTCTGCGCTCACCGACACGGCACGCGCCGATCTCCGCCTTCATGTCGTGCTGCACGACATCGAAACGGATGTTGGCGAAGATCAAGTCCCATACATCCTTGCGCAGTCGCCCCTTCTCGTAGACCTTCACCGGCGGAATGCGCAGCGCTTCCTGCCAGACCTCGACCGCGTTGGGATTGTAGCCGCCCGCGACGGCGCCCCCGATGTCGGCCTGATGCCCCTTGACCGCGGTCCACGCGACCAGCTCGCCTTCGAAGAATACGGGCTTGTACACGGCGACATCGTTATTCTGGTTGCCCATGGAGAAAACGTCATTGTGAAAAATGACGTCCCCGGGATGAATGTCATCCGCGAAATAGTTGCGGATGTACTTGCATACAGGCGCGAGCGAGAAGGCGAGGATGGGCAGGTTCTCGGTCTGCTCGAGCATGCGGCCTTCGGCATCGTAGAGACCGGTGACGTAGTCCTTGGCCTCACTGAGGATCGGCGACTGAGTTGCGCGCTGCATCGACGTGGACATCTCGTCCGTGATCGAGCGGAACGTGCGCGCATAGACTGAGGTGAGAATTGGATCGATCTTCATGCCGCAACCTCTTCGGCCTGGGCTTGGCAGACGCTGGAGACGAGATCGCGACGGTCCTTGCGGTAGAGCACAAAGGATCGAAAGCGATCGACCATGCAATCGAAGCTGCGGGAGATAAGCACAGTCGTGGTCACGGTCTCGATCAGGGCAGGGCCGGCAATTCGGTTGCCGCATCGCAAGCGATGCCCGTCATATACGGCGATGGTCTCGAACGAGCCTGTTTCCGGGATATAGGCCGAGCGTTTTTGCTTGAGGGCACCGGTAGCATCCTCGCCGCTGTCCTCCTCCACGGGATAATCGGGCCGCTCGGTCGCGCCGAGCGCCTGCAAACGGACATTGATAATCTCGATAGGCGTTCCCTCAGCCTCCAGGCTGTAGCCGAAGGAGCGATTGTGCGCCTCGTGAAATGCGCGCGCGATGGCCTCGCTGTCACAGTCCGCGATCCACTGCTCCGGAATGTCGAACGAGACCTCGTGGTACTGCTTGGCATAACGGCAATCAAAGCGGACGCGAAACTGCCGGAGCTCGGGCGCCACGTGTTCCTGCTGCAAGAGCCGATCGCCTTCGCCCCGCATCTCCTCAAGGACGCGCTTGAGCCGCGGCCAATCGAGCGTTGCGAGTCGCGCCACAAAGGTACGCACGAAATCATGCGCAAGCTGCGACAGCAGCATGCCATATGCGCAGAGCACAGAAGCCGAAGCGGGCACGATCTGCAACGGGATCTCAAGCTCGCTACAGATCAGGCATGAGTGCATGGGCCCAGCCCCGCCTGCGGCAACGAACACGAATTCGCGCGGATCGAAGCCGCGTTTGACGGTTACTTCGCGCACCCCCTGCGCCATGTTGTTGCAGGCAATGCGGTAGATGCCGGCGGCCGCTTCCTCCAGGGTCAATCCCATCGGCTTTGCAATCTGCGTCTCGATCGCGCGCCGCGCGGCGGCCAGATCAAGACGCATCTTGCCGCCGGCAAAATAATCCGGATCGAGGTAGCCGAGCGCGAGATTGGCATCGGTCGTGGTCGCAAGCGTGCCGCCCCTGCCGTAGCAGGCGGGGCCTGGTGCGGCTCCCGCGCTCTGCGGGCCGACGCGCAGCAAGCCGCCCTCATCCATCCAGGCGATCGAGCCGCCCCCCGCGCCGATGGTGTGAATATCGAGCATGGGCAGTGCGATCTTGTGCCGCGCGATCTCACCATCGTTGACCGTGCCCGGCATGCCGATCGCCACCGAGGCCTCGAAGCTCGTTCCGCCCATGTCTGTAGTGATGCAGCGATCGGTGCCGAGCGCCTTGGCGAAGAACAATCCGGCAGCGGGACCGCCCGCCGGCCCCGACAGCAAGGTGAGCGCCGCCTTCCGGCGCGCAAGCTCCGGCGAGATGACGCCGCCGTTCGACTGCATGATCAAGAGAACACCGCGGAAGCCCGCCCCCTGCAGGCGAGTGACCAGCCGATCGAGATAGCGGTTGAGCTTGGGCCCGACATAGCAATTGAGCGCGGTCGTGCTCACACGCTCGTAGAAACGGATCGACGGCAACAGATCGGTCGATACCGTCAGATAAGCATCGGGGAGCTCGCGCCGCACCAGCTCGGCCGCCGCCTGCTCGTGCGCCGCATCGGCGAAAGCGTTCATGAAGCAGATCGAGACGGCCTCGACCTTCTCGTGCTTGAACAGCGTGATGGCGCGGCTGATGTCGTCGGTGGAGAGCGGCTCGATCTCTCTTCCGTTGCGGTCGAGCCGGCCGCCGACACCGATGCGCAGATAACGCGGCACCAGCGGCGTCACGTTGGTGTAGCGGTTGTCGTACTGGCGCTCGCGAATCCCGCGTCGCATTTCGAGCGCATCGCGCACGCCGCGCGTCGTCAGCAGCGCAGAGCGCGCGCCTGTGTGCGTGAGCGTCGCATTGGTCGCAACGGTCGTGCCGTGGACGATGGTATCGATCGAGCCGATGAAATGGCCGAAGGCGCGCCGCGGCTCCAGCTGTGCTGCAAACTGCTCGAGGCCTTCGATCACCGCAATCGAAGGATCCTCGGGGGTGGAAAGCACCTTGTGGATGGATGCAGCCGCACCGTGGCCCGCTACGATGAAATCGGTGAAGGTTCCGCCGACGTCAATCCCGATCTTCAGGCCCATGCGCTGGACTCTAGCCGCGATCGGAGACTTCCAGGACCACGGACATGGCGGTATCGCCGGCAGCACAGCCGGTGAAGAGCCCGTATCCGCCGCCTCGCAACGCGAGCTCCTCGATCAGCTCGATGATGGCCCGCGCACCCATTGGCGCCTGCGGATGGCCCCAGACCAGCGAGCAGCCGTAGTTGTTCATGCGCTCCAGCGGCACACCGGTCTGCCGCGAAAACAGCACATCGTTCACCGCAAAGGGATTGTGGGTCTTGACGGCGTCCATGCGCTCGATCGTCGTCCCGGCTTGCTCGAGCGCGCAACGCGCCGCGGGAACCGGCGCTTCCGGCATGTAAGCCAGCTCCGCCCGCGCCGCGCCGAAGCCGTGCAGCCGGATGCGTATCTTGGGATCACGGCTGAGCTCTTTGGCTCTCTGCGGCGAAGTCACGACGATCGCGCTGTTGCCGTCCGCCGGGTGTGTCTGCCCCCCGAACGTGACGCTGCCACCTTCCACCACAGGCTTGAGCTTGGCGAGACCCTCGGCCGTGGAAAATCTGATCCCTTCGTCCGAAGCAAGCGTCGCCACCGTCTTGCGAAAGGATGGATCGGGCACCTCGAAGGGCAGGCTCACGTACCGCTTCTGAAACGCACCGTCATCGGCAAGCGCGTCCCGATACTGCGCTTCCCGCCGCAGCACGACATCATGCTGCTCCGAGGTGGTGATCTGGTGCCTGGCTGCGACATTCTCCGCGGTGCGGACCATGGCATGCGCGCCGAGCGGATCATTGTTGAAATTGTCCATCACCCAGTCCTCGTGCGAGCCGGTGCCCCCGGGTCCCTGTGGATTGGGGTAGTAGATATGGGGACCATTGGAGGTGCGATCGCAGGTCAGGGCGAGCGAGACCTCGGACAACCCGGCGTCGACTTCCTGTGCCGCGACAAGGAGCGCACGTGCGCCCGTGGCGCAGGCCTGCATCACCGTGGGCCCGCCCACATGGGGCATGCCGGCGAGCCCGGCTACCCAGGGCATGCCATAGAACGACGATTTTTGCGGTACCGTGAACCCGAGCACCCCGTGATCGATGGTGTCCGTTGGGATGTTCCGGCGGCCAAGCTCGCGCTTGAGGGTGTAGGCTGCGAACTGCAGCGAATTGAGATTGGCAAAGGCGCCCTGCCACCGCGCGAAGGGCGTGCTCCAGTAGGCGCCGTAGGGGATTTCACAGTTGTATGGCACGTCCGCGCTCCGCTGGAGAGAAATGTTAAAGAGGTAGCGACGGTAAGGTACAGGTCAATGTAGACGGCGGGCAAACGCGCCTGTAGAGCCGTCGCGGTGACGAACAATATCGCGCGCGTTTGTCCACGCGTCACCCTCGGCCCGAGCCGGAGTAAATGAGCACGGTCTGCGAAATCGCCTTCTCCGCGCAGCGCGCGGCCGAGATGGCCGGACCGATTACAGGGTCCATCCGGTATTGGCAGGATTTGCCGGATCTGGAAACACTCGACCTGTATACGCCTGCCGCAAGCTCTGGCGCCGATCCGTATGTTGATGATGGCCCAGCGCCTGCATGTCTGGCGCTGCTGGCCTTCCCATCGCTTGACGCGCTCGACCGCGCGGCGCACCGCGCGCGGTTCAAAACCGGCCTCGCGGGCTTGGGGATGGACGTTCTGACCTGCACCGCCATGCAGCGCAGCGAGCATGCAGTTGCTGGAACCGAGCGGCCGGCACCGCTGACCGCATCGTTCGTCTATGTCGTGCGTTACCATCGCCCGGCAGAGGACGAGGCGCTGTTCGTGCGCCACTATCTCGACACACACCCCTTGCTGCTCGCTCGTTTACCGCGGATCCGCAACGTCCTGTGCTATGTGCCCTTGGCGTGGCGGCACCCCGCCGGAGTTCCCGTCGCGGATTACATGCTCGGCAATGAAGTGTTGTTCGATCAGAGCGAAGATTTCAACACGGCGATGGCATCGCCATTGCGGCACGAATTGCGCACGCATTTCCGGCAGTTGCCGCCGTTCTCAGGCAGGAATACGCATTATTCCATGAAGCGCCGCCGGATTTTTCCCAGTGAGTCGTAGGGCAGTTAGCCACAAATCGGCATCGCCGATTGTGGCGTAGCCCGCCGCGTTATGGCGCATTACGCTGCGCGCTACTGGCTGGCGCCAGTACCGCTGCGCTCATCCGCCCTACGAATTACGCTACGCCACCATGCGCCAGAGCTGCGTCGGCTCCTTGAAGCGGCCATAGACCTCTACCAGCGCCTTCGTCATTTCGCCCACGCTGGCGTAGGATTTGACGGCCTGCATCAGTGCCGGCATGACGTTTCTGCCGGCAGCGGCATCGGCGCGCAGCGCACTCAATGCCTGCTCGACCCCATCATTGTCGCGCTCGGCCTTCACACGGCGAAGGCTGTCTATCTGCTCCATTGCGCCCAGCTCGTCGTAAGGGTGCAGCTCCACATTCGGATTTTCTTCTTCGCTCTCCGTATAGCAATTCACGCCCACCTTTCGCAGCGCGCCGGTCTCGAGCGCGCGCTGCCGCTGATAGGCATATTCCGAGACGCGCTTCTGGATGATCCCATCCGCAACGGCCTTCACGATCCCCCCGCGGGTATCGACCCATTGCATCACTTCAACGATCTTTTGCTCCATTTGGTTGGTGAGGGTCTCGACGTAATAGGACCCGCCCAGTGGATCGACCGTGTCGGTCAGTCCCATCTCCTCGATCAGGAGCTGCATGGTGCGCAGCGAAATGCGCTGCGCCTTCGGCGTGGGAATGGTGTAGGCCTCATCGTAGCAGCACAGGGCCATGGTCTGCGCGCCGCCGAGCGCGGCAATCAAGGCGTAATAGGCGCCGCGCATAATGTTGTTTTCCGGCTGCTCGATGGTGAGCCCGAAGCCGCCGCCGCCGGCGATCATGCGCATCCAGCCGGAAG
>DATBYX010000288.1:0-2186 GCA_036513475.1 Xanthobacteraceae bacterium
TGCTGTCGACCATCGACGTCGGGATCAGGATCGTGGTGCCGCGTTCCTTTGTCGTCTCGTAGATGATGTTCATGGCACGCAGTTGCAGGGCGGCGGGATGATCGGCATAGATCTTGGCGGCCTCGACAAACTTCCCCGCTATCTCGGCTTCGGCCGACCCGAGAATGACGCGAGCCTGTTTCTCCCGCTCGGCCTGGGCCTGACGAGACATGGCATCCTGCAGCGCCACCGGGATAGCGACATCCCGGATCTCGACTGAGGTCACCGACACGCCCCATCCGGCGGTCTTGTTGCCAATCTCTTGCCGCAGGTGCTCGTCAGCCGCCTTCCGGTCGGACAGGAGTGCCGCGAGCATGGAGGAGCCGATCATTTCACGGAGCGAGGTCTGCGCGACCCTGTCAATAGCCTGCCGGTAGTTGGTGATCTCCAACGCCGCCTTGCGCGCGTCATGGACGTGCCAGAAAATGATCGCGTCGACGTTGACCGGGACGGTGTCCTTGGTCAGTGCCTGCTCAGCGTTGAAGGCGGTGGTCTGGATGCGCTCGTCAATCACTGCGGTTACGTTGTCGATAACCGGGAAGATCATGAAGAGACCCGGTCCTTTAACACCTTGGAGCTTACCGGCCCGCAAGACGACAAACTTCTGCCAGGCGTTGGCCATCTTGAGCGAGAGCGCGATGATGACCGCAGTGACAAGGAAGGGTGGAGCTAAAAAGACGTTGACCGTCGTGCCGAGGGCGAGGCCTACGAGAGCGCAGGCAATCACCAAGAAAAGAGTGATCGGGTTCATGCTCGTTCCTCTTCGTGGGTGGTCGGCTCGTGCAAGTTGGCGAGCGTCATTGCCACTAGACGCCGCGCCATCTGTTCAACCCAATCGAGAGTCTCTTGCGCTTCGTCCGCTTCGGCTGCGCCATGCGACCGGAGCCAATCTTCCGAAACGCCGAAGTATTTTCGATAGAGCGCGTCACGCATCTGGGGGTTGGCGGCCAACACATTCGCCGCAATCCGATCCGCCGCCAGCATCATGGCAGCCACCCAGGTTATTTCCCGGTATATGGGAATATGGGAATACGGCTAATACCCCTTGCTGGAAGCCTTGGAGGCTAGCAGACCGGACGGCCGTATTGCTCAGCATGTTGTTGCTTCGCCTCACATGACGCCCCGGTTGCGCCCTGTCATCAACGCTCGCCGTAGCCCAATTGGGGGTCGGTTTCTAAGTCAAGCTGCCGAGCTTTTCTGCGCAGGCGCTCGCAACTGCCGGATTCGGTGCATCGCTTCCAGGCATGGTAGCCCAGCCGCCGTTCTCGATGACCGATCGCCGGTTCCACGATGAAACCTTGTTGAACTCGACCAACTTCGCCGGTGCATCTGCCTGGTGCTGGAATTTCTCGACGCAGATCGGAGCCAGTACGGCTACTACCGCGGCTTCAGCGCGCTGGGTTGCCATTTTCTCAGCAGTGCTGCCGAGCGTCCATCCGAGCGACGAGAATCCGACAACCGTGAACGCAATAGCGCCGGCCACTGCACCCCATACCGCTGGTTTCACCCCGGGATGGATCTTCATTTCGTCACCTTGGCTCTGGGAGAAGCAAACTTCTCCTGTTTCGCGTGAGGGGTCATATCGAGCGGCGAGCCGGCAAGTGTTAGACTCGGAAACTACTCAGAGGATGCCGGCGCGGCTCGATTGCCGGATTGGCGGACGGTGCTTACTTACGAGGCGGCGATGTGCTGCGTACGCCAACGGCCCCAATTGGCGCATCGCGTTGTGACGGCGGGCCCGACTGTGCTATGCCATGTCGTCAGGAGGGCTCGGTTCCTCTTACCTGTAGGGATTTCGTGAGCCTGAATTTGGGATGGAACCACGCAGCCGGAGCTCCGCGGCCCCCGAGCAATGTAATGCCCGTCGTCGGGCTAATAGACGCGTCACGCGCCGGGACTAGATAGCAGCCCTAGCTGTGGCGCGCTTCGTCTCTCAGGCGCACCACCTGCTGGATAAAGTGCTCTCCGTATGCGGCCGTACCGGTGTAGTCCTGTTCGCCAGCGGACAATGTGTGGTGTTTCGTGAATACTTGCTGTAGCCGGTCCAGAAATTTCGGTTCCGCTTCTGGCATGTGGGCAATGAGAACCTGTAAGATCTGTTCGTGCGCCAAAACGCGCCTCTCAAGATCCGTATTTTCGACGTCCAT
>DATBYX010000289.1:0-3093 GCA_036513475.1 Xanthobacteraceae bacterium
AGCGACGGCCGCCATAATTGCGCCGGGTGACGGCGCAAACCCCACGCCAGCGTAACCAATGACCGCTGCCATGGAGCAAACGATCATGACGGCGCGCGTTGCATCATGGCGGTCGGCGATGCGCGTTGCGATAGGAATGGCGAACAGCCGGACGATGGAAGGTATGGCCAGCGCGAGCCCGATTGCAGCAGGGTCGAGCCCCTTGGCGGTAAACCAGACCGGCAGGAACGGCATTTGCACGCCGAGAACCATGCAGAGCGCCGCATAAAAGAATGCAAGTCGCCACGCAAACGCCGCGGCTGTTGGTATCTGGGGATGAGTGGGCATGAGTCGGACTGCGATTCGTGCTCGACGTGCTGATCGTTAATACACACGAACACCATGCCGGAAGAACCGTTCGCCCTGTCGACAATTTCGCCTCTTCCTGCGGAGGAAAGCGATAACGACGCCATTTGCGCCACGGTGATGGAGAGTGCGCGCGGCCGGTGGTTCCTCCAGGAGTATCCCCGACGGAATCGAAACGCCGACACGAGGCTCGTGCTTGCTGCGATCGAAAGAGCTTGACGCTATAGCCGAGATCGAACGCGAGCTGTTTGTTTCCGTCACAGGCGATTCCGATGTGGAAATCGAAGAGGAATTATTTGTCTCCTCGCCGCTCCCTTCCGCAAGTGAAATCCCATCCATCCCCTTGCTCGCCGAGCCCTCACTGGTTCCAGCGCAAACCAAAGCCATGGAAGTGCCAATTGCACGCGGGATGATCGCGCAGATTGCCACGACGATTGGAGCACCAACTCAGCCAGATGGAGAAGCACCTTCGGTGATGCCGGCTCGGCCGATTTCAAGGTCAATGCCGCGGCCGCTGCCCAGCGATCCGCTGGCGCCGCTGAAGGCCTTGACTGACGAGGAACGCATCGCGCTTTTCACCTGAGCCTGCAGTGCAACGGCTAACCTGTGTTACGCCACAAGCTTATAGAACAGGCCGGGATCGACATTGCCGCCCGAGAGCACTGCGACCGCGATTTTTCCCTTTATGTCGATCTTCCCCGATAACAGCGCGGCGAGAGCAGCTGCCCCACCGGGCTCCACTACAAGCTTGAGCTCGCGGAAGGCAAACGCCACCGCGGCACCTACCTCCTCATCACTCACCGCCGCACCCTCCGTCACCAGGGTGCGATTGATCGCGAACGTCAGCTCGCCCGGGGTCTGTGCCATCAAAGCATCGCAGATCGTGCCGGTGAGAGCGGAGTTCTTTTCGCGCGCACCGCTTCTAAACGAACGGGCGTGATCATCGAAGCCTTCGGGCTCGGCGGTGTAAACCCGCGCCTCGGGAACTCGCGCCTTCACAGCGAGCGCAATCCCCGCAGTCAAGCCTCCGCCGGAGGCCGTAACCACGACAGCATCGGGAGCCAGTCCCAGCGCCGCAAGATCCTCGATGATCTCGCGGCCGGCGGTGCCTTGCCCAGCGATGATCAGCGGATCGTCGTAAGGGGGCACCAGCGCGGCACCGCGTTTTTGGGCGATCTCCTGTGCGATCGTTTGGCGGTTCTCCCGCACACGGTCATAGAGCACCACTTCCGCGCCGAGGGCCGCGGTGCGCTCGCGTTTGGGCCGCGGCGCATCCGACGGCATGACGATGACCGCCGGCATGCCGAGAATCTTCGCCGCAGCGGCTACCCCCTGGGCATGATTGCCGGACGAGAATGCCACCACCCCTCGCCCGCGTTCGCGCTCTGGAATGGACGAGAGTTTGTTGTAGGCGCCGCGGAACTTGAACGAACCGGTGCGTTGCAGAATTTCAGCCTTGAGAAATACGCGCCCCTGCGCCATCGCGTCGAGGACGGGGGATGTCACAAGCGGCGTGCGCAACGCAACCCCCGCGAGCCGGTGCGCAGCAGCATCGACATCCGCTGCGGTGGGGAGTGGATCATGCGGCGATTGACTCATCGCGGACAACGCTAGCCCCGCAGCACCCCGAACCGCAAGACCCGGCGGAGCACAGTCCTCAGGGGGTCGGTCGGGACACCCGCACATGGTTCTTGTTCGGGACGACGAGGACCAGCGGTTACCTGAGCGTTTCATCATAACGGGCGGACACCCGCCGGGGTTCGACCGTTGTGATCGACCCGCCCGCCGGGTTACGCTGAGTGAGCAGGATCAGCGCGTGGGAAGCATGACCCGGAAAATAGCCATTGTCGGAGCAGGTGCGGTCGGAGGATACGCCGGCGCCCATATGGTGCAGGCAGGAGAGGACGTCACGTTCATCGATCCCTGGCCCGCTCACGTCGAACATATGCAAAAGCACGGCCTGCGCGTGACGCACGCCATGGAGGTACCGGAATTCTGCGTGCCGGTGCGCGCCCTGCACGTTACCGACGTGCAGCAGCTCGCCAAGGAGAAGCCGGTCGACATCGCGTTTGTTTGCATGAAGTCCTACGACACGGGCTGGGCAACCATGCTTATCCGGCAATATCTGGCAGCCGACGGCTACGTGGTCTCCCTGCAGAATTGCATGAACGAAGAAACGATTGCCGCCATCGTCGGCTGGAGCAAGACGCTTGGCTGCATCGCGAGCAGCATCACCGTGAACCTTCCGGAGCCCGGGCTCATCCACCGCGGCGCCGGCAAGGGCGGCAAGGCGCATACCGTGTTCCGCGCCGGCGAGGTGCATGGCCGCATCACCCCGCGGGCCGAAGAGGTGTGCCGCCTCGTCGCTTATGCCGACAGTGCCAAGGTCACCAGCAATCTTTGGGGTGAGCGCTGGTCGAAGCTGGTCACCAACGCGATGGCCAACGGGCTCAGTGCCTGCACCGGCCTGACCACCGGCGAGATCCTGCACAACGAGCCGATACGGCGTTTCTCCACCCGTGTCGGCAGCGAAGCCATCCGCGTCGGTCAGGCGCTCGGCTACCAGCTCGAGGACATCTATCACCTGCCGCCCGAGACCATTGCCCGCGCCGGCGAAGGCGACGAAGCGGCGATGCGCGCCTGCGACGAGGAGCGCTTCAGGCAAGGCAAACGCACCGCCTCCGAGCAGCGCCCCTCCATGGGCCAGGACATGCAGAAGGGTCGGCGCACGGAAATCGAATTCCTCAA
>DATBYX010000290.1:0-3842 GCA_036513475.1 Xanthobacteraceae bacterium
TCAGGGCAGGATGGATGTCTTTACGCACCAGTACGACGTTGGGGCTTGCAATGAGGATCAGTTCAGTGGCCGGAATTATACCCGCAAAATCAAGCACAGCCCGCGGCAATACCAAGCGAACAAGAAACGGGAAAATGCGGCTGAGAGCCTCCGCCTCTGTAAAATTCATAGGCCGAAAGCGGGGATTCTTCAGCAAGAAATGGAGAATCGGTGCATCCAAAGCAAAAGGAAGAAACAAGGCATCTACATTGCCATCATTCAGTGCGTCAACCGCACCCTGCGCTGAAAGAGCTTGCATCGACGTGTTTCCGGAAGTGACACCGCTGATTCCGAGGATTTTCTCGGCCATCACTCGTTGGCCGCTGCCTTGCGGCCCCACGGCGATGCGTTTGCCCTTGAGTTGTCTCAAATCGTTCAACGTCTCATTCACGCTGTAAAAGATCCAAAAGATTTGATAATTGATGCGCCCCAACGACAGCAAATCCGGCGATTGATCGCCGTCTGAAATACCTCCCTGCACAATACCGACCTTGATGCCGGAAGTCGGGTCGTTCAGAAGCTCGATGTTTTCCGCTGCACCATTCGTTAGACGCACTTCTAAGTCTACATGGGAACGCGCAAGTATTTCCCGATATCTCTTGGCGATAGCTTCGTATGTTTGGTTTTTTACACCTGCAGCAATGGTAAATTTCGATGGCGGCGCAGGAATGAAGTACATCAAAAAGAGTGAGCATGCTCCGACAACACACAACGTCGCGGCAAACATCTGGAATAAATGCCAACGATTAAACCCAAACATGAATGTCTCTCCGCGATTTGCGTCCGTCGTCGGCGAGCTACGGTAAACGGTCCTTACGGGCCGGGCGGGGCCAGAGGAGTCTGGACTGAAGGTGGCCTTGCCAGTAATCCGATACGCAATGGCGCGAATCTGCGGAAGCGGATTGAACGCTCTCCCAGCCGAGGATGGCTGGGGCTGCTTATCGCTGATGTCAGTATGCTAGCCCAAGCGAGCTTGAATAGATAGACGATGTTGATACGGCCGGACGACCCTGGTCGTGTATGATACCGTTCGCTGTCCGTGGCTCGGTCCGAGCGTCCTGGGTTTCATGAGAGGGTGCACGTGCCATGTCGACTGCGTGAACCGGTGCAGTCCGTCCCAGGGCCATTGCAATTGCGGCACCTTCGCTGAATGATCAGTCAGGCCCGCGACGGCCTTGGCGCGGGCACAGGGAGGAAGCAATGGCCACGACCTTCATTGTAAACGGCAAGCCGGCGACGACGAGTGCACCGCCGGCAACTCCATTGTTGTGGGTGATCCGAGAGGATCTCAAGCTCACCGGCACTAAATTCGGTTGCGGCACTGGTCTGTGCGGCGCCTGCATGGTGCACATTGATGGTAAGCGCGCATTCTCCTGCCAGACTCAGGTGTCCGAGATCGCCGGGAAGTCGGTAACCACGATCGAAGGGCTGTCTCCGGATTCGAGCCACCCCGTGCAGAAAGCCTGGCTTGCCGAGCGCGTGCCGCAATGCGGCTACTGCCAATCCGGCCAGATCATGAGCGCGGCCGACCTGCTCAAGCAGAAGCCCAGGCCAACGCGGAACGAGATCGTCGAGCACATGAGCACCAACATCTGCCGCTGCGGCACGTACCAACGTATTGTGCGCGCGGTCGAGCGCGCCTCGCGGGAGGCGTGACATGAATAGCACCATCAGGAGATCCGAGCTTAGCCGCCGTCAGATGATGATCGGCGCAGCCGGCCTTTCGGTTGCGTTCGCAATTCGTCCTGCAGATGCGGCCGTGCCTGCGACCGAACGTGCCGGTCAGGCCATGAGCCCGTGGATCAGCATCGGAACCGACGGAAGCATCACGATAATGTCTGCCGCGACAGAGATGGGGCAAGGGTCGATGACCGCGTTGCCGCTGATCATCGCCGAAGAGCTCGACGCGGATTGGGCGAAGGTGCGGATCGTGCCGGCGCCCCCGCTTGACCACATCTACGGCAATCCAGGCTTTGCAGGAATGATGTACACCGCCGGCTCCAATGCGGTGACAAGCTACTACGTGCCGCTGCGAATCGTTGGCGCGCAAGCCCGCCGTGTGCTGCTCGACAATGCTGCGCACAAGTGGGGCGTTCCAGTTGAGGAGCTGACCACCGAGCCAAGCGTGGTGGTGCACGCGAAATCAGGCCGCAGGCTGACCTATGGCGACATAGCCGCTTTCGCAGAAGTGCCCGCCAAGGCTCCTGACATCAAGCCGGAGCAGCTCAAGAAGGCGGCCGATTTCCGACTCATCGGCAAGGACGTGCTGCGTGTCGAACTGCCTGCCAAAGTCAACGGCAGTGCTACATACGGCATCGACGTGCAGGTGCCGGGTATGCTGTACGGCACGGTGCTGCGGGCGCCGGTTGAAGGATCGGTCCCGGACAAGATCGCGGACGCAAAGGCCAAGGCGGTGCCCGGCGTCACAGCAGTCATCAGACTGCCGCACGGTGTTGGCGTAGTGGCGCAAACAGCGTGGGCAGCATTCGCAGCGCGGCAAGCGCTGATCGGCTCGGTCACTTGGACCCGAACCGGCGTGGCCTGGGGGTTTGACAGCGACAAGGCTGTCGAAGCCTTCGCGGCCGATGCGAAGAACCTTTCGCGTGCGGCACGCGACTGGAGCGCACAAGGTAATGCCCGTGGCGCATTCGAGAACGCGGCCAATGTGGTCGAAGGCGACTATCGCTGCGACTATGCCTACCATGCGCAAATGGAGCCGCTGAACGCAGTCGCCTCCGTCGCACCTGCTGGCGATGCCGTCGAAATCTGGGCCGGCACGCAAAGCCAGACCACGGCGACGGAAGCGCCGGCAAAGCTGCTCGGCATTTCGCGCGAGAAGGTGAAGCTGCATGACCTTCTGATGGGCGGCGGTTTCGGCCGTCGCGGCAATCGCGACGTCGACTTCATTATCGACGCGGTGATGCTGTCCAAGGAGGTCAGCCGGCCCGTCAAGGTGATGTGGACGCGCGAGGACGACGTGCACAACGGGAGGTTCCGGCCGTTGTCGGGGCATTACCTGCGGGCCGCCTTTGATGCCTCCGGCAAGCTCACCGCATGGCATCATCGCGTCGCCGCGGATCGTATCACGCCATTCATGGATCCGGTGCGCTTCCAGGCCGGCGGCGGCCGGGACGGCATGGTGATGGCCGGCACCGACGTGCGCGGCTATGACGTGCCGCACCAGCTCGTCGAGCAGCTCTACCGCGACACCGGAGTGCGCACCAACCCGCTTCGGGGCATCGGAGTGACCGCAAACAAGTTCGCGACCGAGGCGTTCATGGACGAGGTTGCGCGCAAGCGCGGCACCGATCCGCTCGCCTTCCGACTCGAGCTACTCAAGGGTACACCCCGCGCCTACAAGGTCGTCGAACGTGTGGCGCAGATGGCGGAGTGGGGCCGAAAACGCGACGGCCGCGCTCTCGGGCTCGCCTATATCGACTATTCCGGCAGCCAGGTCGCAGGCATTGCCGAAGTATCGCTCGATCGGGCGAATGGACAGATTAAGGTGCACAATTTCTGGTGCACCATTGACTGCGGCGTTGCCGTGCAGCCCGATAACGTCGTCGCGCAGACCGAAAGCAGCATCGTGTACGGCATGGGCATGACGCTCAGCGAGCGCATCTCGATCAAGGACGGGGTAGTTGAACAGTCGAACCTCTACGACTACCACCTGCCCCGGTTGAACGAGGTGCCCGAGATGCACATCGAGCTGATCCAGACCGACAACCATCCGACGGGAGCGGGACAGATGGCGACGCCGCTAATCGCACCGACGGTCTCGAATGCGATCATGGAACTGACCG
>DATBYX010000291.1:0-7423 GCA_036513475.1 Xanthobacteraceae bacterium
TTCGACGGCATCGCGTACGGCATGCTCTTGTTCGTGCTGGCATGCGGGCTCGCCGTAACCCTTGGCCTCATGAACTTCGTCAATCTCGCGCATGGCGCGTTCGCCATGGCAGGCGGTTACATCACGGCCGTCCTGATGAACCGCTTCGGCGTGCCGTTCCTGGCGACGCTGCCGGCCGCTGTGATCGGGCCGGCGCTGATCGGGCTTGTGCTCGAGCGCACGTTGTACGCGAGGCTCTATAATCGCAGCCACCTGCACCAGGTCCTCTTCTCCATCGGCCTGGTATTCATGGCCGTGGCGGCGGTGGACTACACTATGGGATCGCAACAACAGCTGATCCAACTCCCGCCATGGCTTCAGGGCCGTGTAGATGTGTTTGGCGTTCGTGTCGGGCTGTATCGAAGCTTCATCATTGCGGTCTGCGGTGTTCTCGTGGTGCTGCTGCAGCTCATCCTGACGCAAACCAGATTCGGCATCCGGCTTCGCGCCGCAGTAGACGATCAACGCGTGGCAGACGGGCTTGGCATCAATGTGAACCTGATCTTCGCCGTCACATTCGCTTCCGGATCGGGGCTCGCCGGTCTCGGCGGGGCGCTCGGGGCGGAGATTCTGGGCCTCGACCCCACCTTCCCGCTCAAGTTCATGATCTATTTCCTGATCGTTGTGACGGTCGGCGGAGCCACTACCATCACCGGCCCCTTCCTTGCCTCGCTGCTATTGGGGATTGCGGATGTGGCTGGCAAATATTACGTGCCGCAATTCGGCGCGTTCGTGATCTACACATTCATGCTTGTCGTTCTCGTGCTTCGGCCGCAAGGGCTGTTTGCCCGAGCCCGGTGATCAGGCGGATCGCTCAATGTCCGACGACAGCACTGCCGATGTGGGAGCCACGTTGAGCCGCCGAGGCCGATGGAGCTTGGCAGAAATCCTGTTCTGGTTGTTCGCTCTGGCTACTCTGTTCCTTCTGCCGGAACGTCTTCTGTTCCTTAACGAGATCGCCATTATTGGCCTGTTCGCGGTCTCGCTGGACCTGATCCTCGGCTATGCCGGCATCATCTCGCTGGGGCATGGTGCTTTTTTTGGCCTTGGCGCCTACGCTGCGGGAATACTCACAAAGCACGGCATGGGTGACCCCCTGATCGGACTTATTATCGCGGCCGCGGCGGCCGCGGTGCTTGGCTTTGCCACCAGCTTCCTGGTATTGCGCGGCGCCGATCTGACAAAACTCATGGTGACGCTCGGCATTGCGCTCGTCCTGCACGAGATCGCCAATCAGGCAGGATGGCTCACCGGCGGAGCCGACGGTCTGCAAGGAATCACCGTCAATCCGATATTCGGCATATTCGAGTTCGATATTTTCGGAACGACCGCCTATGCCTACAGCCTCACCGTAACATTCCTGCTCTTCGTGATTGCGCGTCGTCTCGTCGTTTCGCCATTTGGCCTGTCGCTGTGTTCCATTCGCGACAACCCGCTTCGCGCCCGGGCCATCGGCATCCCCGTGAACCGGCGGCTTGTGGTGATCTATACGGTATCGGCGGCTTATGCCGGAGTGGCCGGCGCGCTGCTGGCGCAGACGACGCAATTCGTCTCGCTTGACGTGCTTTCGTTCCAGCGCTCCGCGGATGTCCTTCTGGTCCTCGTCATCGGCGGCATCGGCTACCTCTACGGCGGCCTGATCGGGGCCGTCGTTTTCAAGGTGCTGCAGGATGTCCTCGCAGACATCACCCCGCAGTACTGGCAGTTCTGGATCGGTCTCGTTCTAGTGGTGATCGTGATGGTGGGGCCGGAGCGGTTTACGGAGAGGACAACGACGCTTTGGCGGCGTTCGGTCGCTCGTCTTAGAGGCCGCCCCGACAAGGTGACTGCCGCTCCGGTCAAGGAGGTGTGACGTGGCGGTGGCGCTTGAAACGAAAGGTCTCGTCAAGCGCTTCGGCTACCTCGCTGCGACTGACAATGTATCGTTCCGGCTGGAACAAGGCGCCCGCCACGCCTTGATCGGCCCCAACGGCGCCGGCAAGACCACCTTTATCAATCTTCTGACGGGAATCTTTCCGCCGAGCGCCGGCCAAATCTTCTTAGAGGGAGAAGACATCACGTGGCTCGCTGCCGAGGTGCGGGTTCAGCGGGGTCTCGCCCGCACGTTTCAGATCAACCAGCTTTTTCCCGCCATGACGCCGCTCGAAACATTGGCGCTTGCGGTCTCGGAGCGAATGGGTGGAGGGCACGACTGGTGGCGCGTGATTGGAAGCAAGCGCGCCCTTGTCGACGAGGCGCTCAGCCTCGCGCAAAGGTTCGGCCTGAGCGACGTAATCGGCGAGCGCACCTCGGAGCTCCCGTATGGAAAGCAGCGCCTCCTTGAGATCGCGACCGCCTTTGCATGCCGTCCGCGCGTCCTCCTTCTGGACGAGCCGGCAGCCGGCGTGCCGGAGGCGGAGCGACACGAACTGCTCGCCACGGTCGCCGCTCTTCCGCGCGAAGTTTCCGTGCTGCTCATCGAGCACGACATGGACCTGGTATTCAGCTTCGCCAGTCGCATCTCGGTTCTCGTGAACGGCGCTCTGCTCACCGAAGGCACCGCGCAGGAGGTCGCGTCGGATGCGCGGGTGCGCGCCGTCTACCTCGGGGAGAGCTTCGATGCGTGAGCTGCTTGCGCTGCGCGAGGTATCGGCGGGATATGGAGACGCCGTCGTCATTTCCCACATCGATCTGCGTCTGGTCGAGGGCGAGTCGCTTGCGGTGCTCGGACGCAACGGAACCGGCAAGACAACTCTCCTCAATACGATCGTGGGTATCACGCGGCACCATGGCGGAAGTATCGAGCTCGCAGGCCGCGATCTCACCGCGATGCGGCCGTACCGACGCGCGGCAGCGGGGGTGGGTTGGGTCCCGCAGGAGCGCAACATCTTTAAGTCCCTGACCGTCGAGGAAAATCTTACAGCCGTGGCTCGCCCGGGACCGTGGACCGCGTCGCGGATGTACGAGATGTTCCCACGGCTGAAGGAGCGCCGTTCCAATCTCGGCAATCAGCTCTCGGGCGGGGAGCAGCAGATGCTGGCCGTCGCCCGCGCCCTCGTGCTCAACCCGAAGCTCATGCTCTTGGATGAGCCGACCGAAGGACTTGCGCCGATCATCATTGAAGAGCTCCTGGCGGCCTTGAAGCGGATCATTCGCGAGGAAGGCATGTCGGCCATCGTGGTCGAGCAACATGCCCAGAAAATCCTCGGGGTCACTGACAACGCCCTGATTCTGGACCGCGGCAGCATCGTGCACGCGAGTTCGAGCCGAGCACTCATCGACGATCCGACGCCGCTTGAACAGCATCTAGGCGTCACAGACCAGAAGAGAGGGAAGCACTTGCACCGCGCTCACGTATCAGAAGGACCCTTTGGGTCAACAGCTGGCCCGCCTAGCAGCATGTGAGTGAGCCATACCGATCATCTGCAAGGTTCGTTCTGGAAACCGAGGACTGGCCGAGCAAAGACCCTCTTGGGGAGATCGATGTGGCTTATCATGCGCGGGCCCTCGATGACAAGGTCGCCGAGATCTATCGCTTTTACATCGTGCCGGCATCCAACATACGGCGGTCGGGCATGTCGAGAGCCGATTGCACGAATGTCTGCTACGACCCTCATCCGGTCGCCCCACGCGACCATCTTGCGTTGCGAGTCGCGCCCGGATCGCGAGCAACAAACGCGCGAAGGGTCGCGACGCTAGATCGGATTTTACCTTTTGCCAGGAAGTACACGGAAGCGAACTGTGACCAGGAGCAGCACAAGGTAGGAAACGATCGCCACGCATTCGGCTGGCAGGATGCTGTATGTGCTGTTTCCCTCGGCGTAGGTTGCTTGCCATCGTTCCAATTTGGGTTTTGCCATACCCGAACCGGTGCTCACATCTATTCGGTCACGTAGCTTTCTGATAACGTTCAGTCTGGGGCACCTCGTCCCGGGAGTAAATAAAATCATGTAGGTGTAGTTTTTTCTCAGACGAAATCAGACAAGGAGACCATGTCCAGCCTGCTGCTCGTTTACAGCCTGCTGCTCGTTTACATCGTGCTTGCGATTCTCTTGGCTTGACGCACGTGGCCGTGCTTCGGGACCCCACTCAGCGTCCCCGGGGAGCCCGACAAATCAAAGAGTTGGTGTAGTTTTTCCCCCAGGGGAAATAAGTTTGGGTTTATTCTGGGGCTCGCCCACGCACGCCTACAGGCCGGGTACGCGGCGCGCGCGACCTCTATTGGGGCGCCGCACTCTCGGGAAGACCGTGTCAGGAACAGATTTGGGGCGACCAGATGAGGTGGTTAGCAGACATTCGTGGAATCGGCTCTCGACACGCTCTGTGTGGCGCGCAACCGGGGCTGATGGTGCGGGGTTCGCCGGCGCAGGAAGTCCAGTTCCAAGTTCCCATTCAGCCTCGCGCGCGCGTAGAGACTGTTCAGAATCGTTCCTGGGTGAAGGTCACCTGCCCGGAACGGATGACGCTCGCCGGTCCGCCTTATGACGATGTCGTGCCGTTCGGGCGCGCGCTTGTGGAACATTTCCCCGATCGCGTGATTTGGGGTACCGATTGGCCGCATCCCAACATGAAGAAAGAGGCGCCGGATGACGGAATGATAGTCGACCATATCCCTAAAATTGCCCTGACAGCGGCCGAGCAAAAGGCGCTATTGGTCGACAACTCGATGAGGCTTTATTGGTATTAGAATCACTCAACTGCGGGATACCCCTGCGTTGTCCAGCGCATCCTACGCTATATATCGGACAGCATCGGGGACCGGCTTGTGGATAGCGGCGCCGCCGTAGAAAGGAGATGCCGATGACACGGATGCACCACGACTATGACGATATTCCGGGCACGTTCGTTTTCGACGCCGAACGCTCGCGACAGGGCTACGGCATCAATATGTTCTGCATGTCGCTGACGAAGGAAGAGAACCGCAAGGCCTTCAAGGCGGACGAAGCAGAATACCTGAAGAAGTTCCAGCTCACCGACGAGCAGCGCGACGCCATTCTCAAGCGCGACTACAACCGTATGTTGGAACTTGGCGGCAACATCTATTTCACCGCCAAGCTTGGCGCAACCGATGGTTACTCGTTCGAGCGCATGGCGGCCCTCATGACGGGATCGACGCCAAAGGAATATGCCGAGATGATGCTCGCCGGTGGCCGCTCCGTGGAGGGCAACCGCAGTAAGTCCGGACGGGACAAGGCCGCCAGGGTCAAGAGCAAGGCGAAATCCAAATCTCGAACAAAGCGGAAATGAGTCGTGGCAAAGATCATCGCAGGTGTCGGCTCGTCGCACGTTCCAGCCATCGGGGCGGCGCTCGACAACGGCAAGACCGAGGAACCGTACTGGAAGCGCGTCTTCTCGGGCTTCGAGAAATCCAAGGAATGGATGGCAAACGCCAAGCCCGATATTGCCATCGTGGTCTACAACGACCATGCTTCCTCCTTCTCGGTGGACATTATCCCAACCTTTGCGCTTGGCTGCGCGGCGGAGTTTCCGCCAGCAGATGAGGGCTGGGGCCCACGGCCTGTGCCGGTGGTCAAGGGTCATCCCGAGCTTGCCGCGCACATCGCGCAGTCCGTCATTCTCGATGAGTTCGACCTCACAGTCGTCAACAAGATGGAAGTCGATCACGGCCTGACCGTCCCGATGAATCTCTTGTTCGGCCAGCCCAAGGACGCATGGCCGTGTCCGGTGATCCCGCTCGCGGTGAATGTCGTCATGTATCCGCCGCCGACGGGGCATCGCTGCTATATGCTGGGCAAGGCCATTCGCAAGGCGGTGGAATCCTATCCCGAGGATCTCAAGGTTGTTATTTTCGGCACCGGCGGCTTGTCGCATCAGATCAGCGGCCCCCGCGCAGGCCTGATCAACAGCAAATGGGACAAGGCTTTCCTTGATAACCTCAGCAAGGACCCCAAGAAGCTCACGCGCATCCCGCACATTGAATACATGCGCGAGGCGGGTGCGGAAGGCATCGAGATGGTGATGTGGTTGATCATGCGGGGCGCGCTCGATGACAAGGTGGAGGAGGTCTACCGCTTCTATACCGTGCCGGCCTCCAACACCGCCGTCGGCCACATCATTCTCGAGAACAGACGCAAGCTTGCCTCTGGCACGCGCAAACCAGCCGCCGCCGCGAGCAGGCATCCAGCCGCGGGCAATACCCGGCACAAGGCCAGGCAGGCGGCTCTGCGCAAGCCCGGTCACCGTATTGCAGGGTAAGAGACATGAAGATTTGCGTAGTGGGCCAGGGCGCTTTCGGCCAGAAGCATCTCGACGCGCTCAAGCGGATTCCCGAGGTGGAGATCACGTCGCTCGTTGGCGGCAATCAGGATGCAACCGCGGAAGTTGCCAAGAAATATGGAGTCCCACATTACACCGGCGATCTCTCCGAGGGCATCAAGCGCGCCGACGCGGTGATCCTGACCACGCCGACCAAGATGCATTTCCGGCAGGGCGAGCAGGTGATGCGCGCCGGCAAGCACGTGCTGGTCGAGATCCCGGTCACCGACAGCGTTGAGGACGCCGAGGACTTGGTACGGATCGCCAAAGAGACGGGGGTCGTTGCCATGGGCGGCCACGTGCGCCGCTTCAATCCCAGCCACCAATGGATTCACAAGCGCATCAAGAAAGGCGAATTGACCGTTCAGCAGATGGACGTGCAGACCTATTTCTTCCGTCGCAAGAACATCAACGCTGCCGGCAATCCGCGGAGCTGGACTGATCATCTGTTATGGCATCATGCCGCCCATACCATCGATCTGTTCCAGTACCAGGCGGGCGAAACCATTTCCGATTGCTACGCGGTGCAGGGCCCGATCCATCCGCAGCTCAGCATCGCCATGGACATGGGCATCGTGGCGAAGGTCCCATCGGGCGCCATCCTTACCTTGTCGCTTTCGTTCAACAACGACGGCCCGATCGGATCGTTCTTCCGCTATATCTGCGACAGCGGCACCTACAAAGCATTCTACGATGACCTCAGCGACGGCAAGGACAATCGCATCGACGTGTCGAAGGTCGACGTCTCCATGGACGGCATCGAGCTCGAGGACCGCGAGTTTATTTCCGCCATCAAGGAAAAGCGGGAACCGAATGCCAGCCTCGCGCAGGTGCTTCCCTGCATGCGCATTCTGGGCAGGCTCGAAGGGATCATCGATCCGCAACGCAAGGCGCACGCCTAAGCCTATAGAACTGCACTATGGGGCATTGTGCTCTCCCCTTGCGCTGGAACATTCAGCGCATACGCGCGAAGTCACGCCATTTCACGCCAGTGTAGATACAGAGAACGCGTATGCAGCCCGTCAGCCACCGCTCGGAGAAGGAGAACCGCGATGACAAGGACCTTCAAGTTCGACGTCGGCCGCGTCACTGAGCAACTTGACCGTATTCTGCAGATGGAACTCGCAGG
>DATBYX010000292.1:0-2991 GCA_036513475.1 Xanthobacteraceae bacterium
CGGTGCACGCGTCTGCGAGCCGGAAGCGCCCGGAAGCATCGTTCTTGGCCAGGGTGGCAAGGGCGAGCAGCGCAAAAGCGGTGCGGATCATGACGGCTCTCCTGATTCCCCTCTCGCCATACCTGATCTCCAGTGCGGTAGTTTTATTCCCGAGCTGGGAATCACCACGTACCGGGGCGCAGCCATTCGCTGACCGGACGGCCCTGATAGGTCCCATTGTAGAATGGGTAGCTGCGCCACGCCTGGTCCGAACCGTAGCGGTAGGTTTGCGAGCGATGGGAATTTTGCCTGCCCTTTGTGGCGGCGGTCGCCGATCCGGTGAGCGCCGGAATGGCAATGAGGGCGGCCAGCAAGGCGAGTATGAACGTCTTCATGACACGGCTTTCTCTTGTAGAACGTCGTCAGCAGGCTTGGTCTTCAGCGAAGAGATCGCTTGGACAGCATATCTGGTCGGTCGTTCTTTTCGATAACTAGAGAACGCGAACGTGCTCGTTATTCCCCGTCTGGTTCCGATGCGCTGTAAAAGATGCTTTTCAACCACGAACCTGTGAACAGATCTCTCCGGCAAGTCGGAACCTCATTTGGGGTTGCGCGAGATCGGGAATAAACTGGCGATCTTCTGATCTCATCTGCGTACGTGGCTCTCGGCGCGAGTGCTCGCGTGCCAGGAGAAAATGTCATGCGGAAAGCAATAGCTGCTGCGATTGTTGCGCTTGTTGTCGGCGCCCCGATGCTCCCGCACCAGGAAGTGCTGGCTCGCGACTTCAGCGCTTCCGGGTGCTCCACCAAAGCTGGTATGAAGGGCTGGATCGGCTTGCATCGCCCGGACGGCGAAGTTGTTCGCATCAAGACCGATCAGATCGTATTCGTGATGAGCGCTGCAAATACTGGCGCAAACGCGCGGGCGCTTTCAAGGATTCAACTGTTGAACGGCTTCGCCGACGTACGCGAGAACGTCGACGAGGTTATGCTGGCCATCAAGAACGATGATGTACTGATGTAGCTTGACCAGCTCAGCGGCGGGACTTCGCGTCAGCTCGTAACCCTGATGAACCGGAGCCACATCCGGGATTTTCATGTGCTGTATTTCGCTGCCGCCACAATCTCTGTGACCACACAGCAAATGTACGCATCTAAAACCATAGGCGCCTCGGAATATTTTGCTCTGCCGAAAGTCTTATCATGGAGAGCCTGCTTCTTCCTGGGTTAAGGAGGCATGTCATGATGAGGCGCTGTGACTTCTGCGACGGCAAGTTCGGTCTGATCGTGGAAACTTTTCAAGCGCGCAGACAGTTTGACGCGCTTAACCTGTCCGGCAAGATCACGTGTGTGATTTCCGTTGCCGCCGTTCTCGCCACCGCTTCCGCCTCGCTGGCGATGGCTCAGCATCCGGCACTCCATGAGGCGGTGTCGTCCGTGCAGCACCACCTTCCGATAACCGCCAATCCAAGCAACGCCGTCGCTCCCGAACCGGGTCGAGGGACGCGCCTTCGCCCTGCGTATTACGAGCCGAGTCCGGCCCTATTCAATGCATACACATACTGTGCGTCGGTGCAGTTGGCCGCGTCGAACTCAAACCACAAGCTCCAGGGAGAGTTTCGCTTTCCCCGTTTCAGCGCCGCACCAAATATCTCGGCGCAGATCATTGCGTCGATCAGCGCCGTGCCCATGCAGGTAAGCGCCGTCCAGATGAGCGAGACTGTTGGAACTTCGGGAGCAGTCGAAACGAAAATCGTGATTGAAGCGGAAACAATCTTCGATATTCCAGCAAGCGGATTTTATTTCGCCAATCTCGTAGTAACCGGGATTCCGGTCATTCCCCCGCCAAAATCAGAATCTGTTGGACTCTCACATTGAACAAGGGGTTCCGCTGTATTCGGGGCAGCGATGATTGCGATCTGCAGAACCGGCGCAGCAAGTGGCCGGCCAAGCCTGATCTTGCCGATGCGAGTTAATTGCTCAGTCCCCTGAAACCGTGTAATTGCTTGCGGCCGATCAGTTTGGTGAGGGGCAGCGACCTTGGTGAACGTTCACATCCGTGAATGCCAATCCGGCGGCGCAGTGGTGGACGCCGCGGCGCTCTCCCAGTTCCAGAAGCAGTGGGCCACCTACCGCAAGCTGGTCGAAAACGATTGCCTGGCCCACCGCGAGGTAGGCGGAATCCTCCGAAAGACCCTCGACGACGTTTTTACGTTTCCTTTCCACTTTCTGGACATTGCTTGCGGCGATGCGAGTATGATGAAAACCGCGCTTTGCGGAACCCAGGTCCGACACTATCATGGCATTGACCTGTCGCACGCAGCCCTTGACCACCCGCGCTCTTAGGGCGGCGCAGGAAGAGATGGTAGCGACCACGAGCCTAATGCGGGTCCTTGGTCTCAACCAAGGACCGGTTCAGCAGGCGGCAGTCACGCCTGCGCGGTTGCTTTCCTGTTCGGCCGTTTTCCTGTACCCCGATCCACATCCCTCATTACAAGCGGATAACGCTTGCCTTTGATCGCGCAAGCTGACGAAACAATCTTGGAGCATGCCACCGAGTTGGCGCAGCTCCTTATTTGACAGTGCGAGTGAGACATCATGAGCGCGACGTACCCCATGCACTCCCTGGTGCTCGAGCGCTACGATGCGCCATTCACCCACACGACGATGGTGCGACCGGCTCCCCGCAAAGGCGAGGTGCTGGTGCGGATCAGGGCGAGCGGCGTCAATCCACTCGACCTCAAGATCCGCAGCGGAAATGTGCACATCGCCGGCGCGCCGCTCATCCGGGCTGCCGTTATTGCCGCAATTCTGCCGCGGGTCGGCCTTGCAGAGAGCGAAATCATCCGGTGTGGTTAGCGGGGGCGATGCAAGGATGGGCAAGGGGCCATTAGAAACAGGCATTTGGCTGGCGTCGATGCATCTCGCGTCGCGCACCCGGTGACTTGCCTGGTCGGGACGCATCCTTTATCTGGTAGAGGGCCGCTTTTGGGGTAAGCCTTTGTAGCTTCG
>DATBYX010000293.1:0-3931 GCA_036513475.1 Xanthobacteraceae bacterium
CTTCACCAGTCATAATGCGGCCCGCTTCGAGAAGCTTATAACCGGCAAGCTTTTCGTTTTCGCCGGGGTTGACGCGTGGGCATGAAGCATTGCGACCTCGGCATTGCAGTGGTGGGCGCCGGGCGCATCGGCACATTGCGCGCGCGGATCGCGGCCAAGCATCCGGCGGTGCAATTTCTGGCCATCTCCGATCGCGATCCCACGCGAGCGCGCTCGCTCGCCGAGCAGGCCGGGGCCGACCTCCACTCCGGCGACAATGAGGAAGTCATCCGCCACGCTAAGGTGACGGCGGTGATTGTCTCCACTCCCGAGCAGCTGCACACCGAGCCGGTTCTGCGGGCGCTGGAGTTGGGCAAGCCTGTGCTGGTGGAGAAGCCCATTGGCTTCTCTCTCACCGAGGCGGATGCGATTCTCACCACCTTGCGCGCGACCAAGGGTAAGCTCTGCGTCGGCTACAGCCGCCGCTACAAGGAGTGCTTTCTACGCGCGAAGGAGCACATGCGTCACGGCAGGCTTGGCCGGATCGTCGGCGCCACGGCGCGGGTCTACAATTCGCGCGCGCAGGCCTTTGCCATCCTCAAGCGGGATCCGCACGCCACGCCGGTACTCGATGTGCTTACCTATTATGTTGATCTCATGTGCTGGTTTCTGGAAGGCAACCGTCCGGTCGAGGTGGTGGCGCGCGCCCAGCACGGTATCTTCCGGCAGGCCGGATACGGTGCAGATGACGTGACCTGGGCGATCGTGACCTTTGCCGACGGCGCCGTCGTCAATCTTGGCGTGAGCTATGCGTTGCCCGCGAATTATCCGACGCAAGGGCAGTCCGACCGTGTCGAGCTGCTCGGCAGCGAGGGCACCATGATCATCGACGACGACCACTTGGATCACCTGTTGTTCTCGGACAAAGGCATTCCTCACCCTTATGTGCCGGGCCACACGGTCAACATGGCATTTCTCGGCAGCAACAGCGCGGGCGACTGGGCGGTCGACGAGTTCTGGGGATCGCTTGGCAATGAGACTCGCGCCTGGCTCGATCATCTCGCGACCGGGGCGCCGACGGTGCATACCACGCCGGAGCAGGCCCGGATCAATCTGGAAACGACCCTTGCCATCGAGCGCGCGGTGGAATCGGGCCACCCGGTGCGCCTGCCGCTGCAGGCGGAAGAGTAGATGAATTGTGAAAGCTCTTGACGAAGCGTTTTACGGGAGTGCCGTTCAGGTCCGGCTATTGCGCAATGACGACCCCGCATTGTGCTGCTTCCGCAACACGTCGGCTGAGCGACAAACCACTTCAGAAAGTTGCAGGAGTTGTCTGGCCAGAGGACTTTTCTTACGCCAGATCATGCCAATGGTTCGCGAGGGCTGCGGATTTTTGAAGCGAGCGACCGACACTGACGCCGAGCGTGCCTCGACCGCCATGGCCATTTCGGGAATCAACGTTACACCCATGCCGGCGCTGACCATTTGGACAAGTGTAGATAGAGAGCTCGCGTCCAGCATGTCCCGGGGCAGCGACGATTTCATATTGCAGAACGACAGGGCCTGATCGCGAAAGCAGTGCCCCTCTTCCAACAGAAGCAGTCTCATTTCGCGCAGCATCTTGCTACTGGGCACCGGCTTCCCCGTATCCTCGCGCGGCCGGACCAGCAGGAAATTCTCGGCGAACAGAGCCACCTCGGTAAACGAAGGCTCGGATATCGGCAGAGCAACAATTGCGGTGTCCAATCGGCCTTCCGCAAGCTCTTGTATCAGCTTCGACGTCAGCGCCTCACGTACGTAAATATCAACTTCGGGATGCGCTCGAGTGAGGTTCTCCATCAGAATAGGCAGCAGATAGGGTGCGATCGTTGGGATCATGCCGATGCGCAGGCGGCCAGAAAGCCGATCCCTGGATGCTCGAGCGAACTCTCCCAGCTCATCGACCAAGAGCAGGATGTCGCGGACGCGCAGGGCGGCCTCTTCGCCAAACTTGGTAAGCCGGACCTGTCGAGCGCCTCTCTCCATGAGCACGGCGCCCAGAGTCTCCTCCAGTTCCTTGATCTGCATCGACAAAGCCGGCTGCGAGATCGCACAAGCTGTCGCCGCGCGTCCGAAATGGCTATGATGTGCCAGGGCATCGAAATAGCGAAGCTGCCTAACGGTCATTTGGCTCATCAGAATATCTTATCACTGCGATAAAAATAGTCAATTTTACCTGATGATATCACCCTGGGTAAACTGCAGGCAACCCGAGAGCATGCCACGCCGACAGGAGGAGAGAATGGACGACACGACCAAGTGCCCGTTCACGGGCGGAACCCGCGGGCACACGAACCGCGACTGGTGGCCGAACCAGCTGGACCTCCAGGTCCTCCATCGTAACTCCACTTTGTCCGATCCCATGGGCGAGGCGTTCGACTACGCCAAGGAGTTCAAGAGCCTCGACCTGAACGCCGTGATCAAGGACCTGCATGCGTTGATGACGGACTCGCAGGAGTGGTGGCCGGCCGACTTTGGCCACTACGGGCCGTTGTTCATCCGCATGGCATGGCACAGCGCAGGCACGTACCGCATCGCCGACGGCCGCGGCGGCGCCGGCGCCGGCCAGCAGCGCTTCGCGCCCCTCAACAGCTGGCCGGACAACGCGAACCTCGACAAGGCGCGCCGGCTGCTGTGGCCGATCAAGCAGAAGTACGGGCGCAAGCTCTCCTGGGCCGACCTGATGATCCTCGCCGGCAACGTCGCCCTCGAGTCGATGGGCTTCAAGACGTTCGGTTTCGGCGGCGGCCGCGCCGATGTCTGGGAGCCCGAGGAGCTCTACTGGGGTCCCGAGGGGACGTGGCTGGGGGACGAACGCTACAGCGGCGAACGGCAGCTCCAGAATCCGCTCGGCGCGGTGCAGATGGGCCTGATCTACGTCAATCCGGAAGGGCCGAACGGCAAGCCGGATCCGGTCGCGGCGGCCAGGGACATCCGCGAAACGTTCTTCCGCATGGCGATGAACGACGAGGAGACCGTCGCGCTGATTGCCGGCGGACACACCTTCGGCAAGACCCACGGTGCCGGCGATCCGTCATTTATGGGCCCGGCGCCGGAAGGCGGGGAAATCGAGGATCAAGGCCTCGGCTGGAAGAGCAGGCATGGCACGGGCTTCGGGGCCGACACCATCACCGGCGGCCCGGAGGTCACCTGGTCGCAGACGCCGACGAAGTGGAGCAATCACTTCTTCGACAACCTGTTCCACAATGAATGGGAGCTGACCAAGAGCCCGGCCGGCGCCTGGCAGTGGAAGGCGAAAGGCGCCGCCGCGACGATTCCGGACGCGCACGACAAGTCGAAGAAGCAGGTACCGACCATGCTGACCACGGACCTGTCGCTGCGGCTCGACCCTGCCTACGAGAAGATCTCGCGACGCTTCTACGAGCATCCGGATCAACTCGCCGACGCGTTTGCCCGGGCGTGGTTCAAGCTCACGCACCGTGACATGGGGCCGATCCATCGTTATCTCGGCCCGCTCGTTCCGAAGGAGACGCTGATTTGGCAGGACCCGATCCCTGCGGTGAACCATCCGCTGATCGGGGAGCAGGACATAGCGGCTCTCAAGGTGAAGATCCTCGCGTCCGGACTGTCGGTGTCTCAGCTCGTCTCGACCGCATGGGCCTCGGCGTCGACATTCCGCGGCTCCGACAAGCGTGGCGGAGCGAACGGCGCGCGAATTCGCCTCGCGCCGCAGAAGGACTGGGAGGTCAACCAGCCGGCTCAGTTGAAGACGGTCCTGCAGAAGCTCGAAGCGATCCAGAAGGAGTTCAACGCCTCGGCCACCGGCGGCAAGAAGGTCTCGCTCGCCGACCTGATCGTTCTCGGCGGCTGCGCCGCGATCGAAAAGGCCGCGAAAGCGGCCGGGCAGGACGTGAAGGTGCCCTTCACGCCGGGGCGCATGGACGCGTCGCAG
>DATBYX010000294.1:0-3869 GCA_036513475.1 Xanthobacteraceae bacterium
CGTGGCCCGATCGGTCAGGCGCGCGGCCGAAGATATAGAGCGCGATTCCCCCCAAATTGCCGATTTGGCTCGCACTTTGGCTACGCGGGTCGATGGGTACGCGCATGACTTGCGAGATCAGTCGGTCGAGCAGATTTGGCAGACCACCAAGGACTTCACACGGCGGCAACCGGCGGTGGTTTTCGGGTTGGCAGCACTCGCGGGCTTTTTTGCGCTGCGAATAGTGAAGAGCAGCCCGTCCATCCCAGCACCGCCGATTCAGCCCTCTCACTCTTCCTATCGCTCCGGCGGAGGGGGCATCTCCTATGGCTCATGAGCGGCTGAAGGATTCGACTCTGCCGCACAGCCTGTCGGAGGTCGTCGCCGATCTGGCAGACCTCTTTCAAAAAGAGCTTCGCCTGGCGAAGGCAGAAATCTCCTCTAAAATATCGACGAAGATCAACGCCGGTATTTGGACTTCCGCGGCAGCCCTCCTCGCTTTTATGGCTGCGTTTATTGTTCTGCAAGCGATCATTCTTGCAATTGCCAGCTACTACGACATCGCAATGCATTGGTCTTGCTTGATCGTTGCTGCAGGGCTGGCAGTGCTCGCCGCGATCGCGTTCTTAAAAGGCAGAGCCGATGCGCAGGAAGATCTGACGCCCGGCCGTACCATCCATCAAATCAAGAGAGATATATCGACCGCGAAGGAGCAGCTGACATGAACAACAATTCGAACCCCGGCGGCTTGTCGGCCGATTGGCTGATGAGTGCCGTCAAGAAAAACCCGGAAGGCTTGCTGTTGCTGGCGGCCGGATGCGCTTTGTTATTCCGCACACGAAGCTCGCGCAGCAGACAATCGTCGTATGGGTATCGGAGCTACCCCAGCGGACAGGGCCAGCACGGCCCACGCATGGAGCAGCGTGGCAGTGGGAGAAAAGATTGGGAAATGCCGGAGGGCATGTCTGGAGCTGCTGATACAGCGCGTGAATATGCGTCCAACGTCGGCAAGACGGTCGGCGAGACGGCCAGGAGCTACGCGTCAGCTGCCGGCGAGTATGCCGATCAAGCGGGTCAGACCGTCAGCGAGACCGCCAGGAGCTACGCGTCAGCTGCGGGCGAATATGCCGATCAAGCACGTCAGACGATCATGCATCAGTCTGGACGGATTGCGGAGCAAACGCAGAGCACGATCGAGCGGATCGTTCGCGAGCAGCCATTGGCAGTTGCCATCGCCGGGGCGGCGGCCGGCGCGGCCCTTGCAGCTGCTTTCCCAGCCACCCGAATGGAACGCGAAACCCTCGGCCCCGCCGGAAAACGACTGTCGGAAGCGGCGACCAATGCTGGTGAAAGGTTGAGCAAGGCGGCTTCCGCAGCTGGCGAACGGCTGATGAGCGCCGCGGAGGAGCGCGGTGTAAATGCGGAGGGCCTGAAGGAGGTGGCGCGAGACGTAGCCGGCAGCTTCGAAAAGTCTTTCAGTGGCGGTCGGCAAGATGATGGCCGCAGCGGCGGCAAACAAGATCCCGCCCCGAGCGGTAGTGGAACCACTCCGTACAGCGCAGGCTCAGCGCGCGCAGCACCTGTTGCTGGCACCCCCGGTCAATCAAGCAACTCAACGTTGGGGGCCGGATCGCGCCTCGACCCAAAACCTCCATCAGGTCGATGATGAGCCGGCTCGTGTCAGATCGATTCCATGAAACCCATCGGATCGGGCGGATGGAGCTTAAACCCACAGACCTCATCCTGAGGAGGCGCACCGATCTCGGGTTTACCCGAGATCGGCACATCAAGTACGCAAGTCGGCTACAGCCGACTTGCGGTGCGCCGTCTCGAAGGATGGCCGCTGGCTCGGTGTCGCTTGTGGCCGTCCTTCGAGACGCGCGCAAGAGCGCGCTCCTCAGGACGAGGTTGATGCATGCGTCGATATGATTCGAACCTCGGAAACGCAGTACTAGCCATGATTGAACCCAGTCTCAACCAGCTGGAGCGAGAGGTCGAAGCCTCCCGGACCAAACTCGCCAGTGACCTCTCGACGCTGCGATCGCCGGCGACGGCTGCCGAGTTCACAGAAACTCTGAAGCAGGAAGCGCTCGACGCCAAGGATCAGCTTCTGGATAAAGCCAAAGCCAAGGCCCAGTCGTCGATCGAGTCGCTGATTGGGGACGTCAAAGCCAGAGCCGCCGCCAATCCCGCCGCGGCTCTGGCGATCGGAGCGGGCATTGCTTGGCGGCTGATACATCATCCGCCGATTGCCACGGCGTTGGTGGGAGCCGGCCTGATAAGCCTCTTCCGAACGCCACCGGCCCACCCGAACGGGCAAACTCCCGCTGATTACCTGGCGCACGCGAAAACCCGGCTGAGGGAACAGGCAAGTGCGGCAGCTGATGTTGCCCAGGAACAGGCGGCCGCAATGACCGAGACTGTTGCAGAGAAGGTGACGGACACTGCAGGCAGGATGAAGGAGCGGGTGCAAGACTTGAGCGCGCAAGCAAGGTTGGCCGCAACCAATATCGCTCGCGATACAAGACAGCAGGCTAGCGCCATGTTGAACGAAACGACAGATGCGCTCGAGCAGGCGGGCCAATCCACACGGTCCGCAGCTTCGAGCGCTGTATCTCGCGCAAATGCCGCAATGGAGCAACGGTGGCAGCCGATACAGGCCGCGGTGAGCAACGCGGAAGCGCGGGACAAACTTCTCCTTGCGGCTGCCGGGCTTGCGGTCTTTGCGGCTCTAGGCATTGCCTCCCGGCGCATCCCGGAGCACGCCGAAACCGACTGAAGTGGAAATTTCGCTCTGCTGACGGACGAAGAAAAGGGAGCCCGTTACGAGCGCCCCCGCTGACACGAAGACTGTGTTGAGGGCCGGATTGACCCTATCAGTTGGGGCATACCGGCTGGTCGGCTCGACTCGCAGTCGCGCCGCTCGTCTCACGTCCGGGAACGGCAGTGGCGGTAGAATGAAGCATCATCCGCCGATCGCAGCAACGTCGGTCAAATCAGCTGCGCAAGTTACCGGAGAGCGCGCGGACCGTAAGCGGCGCCTCAGACCTCATCCTGAGGAGGCGCGAAGCGCCGTCTCGAAGGAGCCTCGGAAACGCACTACTGGAACAAGAGGGCCACGATGAGCTGCGGCCGGGAGCTCTCAGCTTTTCGGTTTGATGGATGAGCCGTTTAGCGGCACATCAAAACGGACTCCCGTCCGGGAATACTTCAAACCCACGGGTGGGATGCTCCTCCGTGCAGCGGTTCGTTGCAGCATGTGTTGCCATCTCCGCTGCACGTCGCGATTTCGCTCCAGCGGAATTTGAAGCGTATTGGGCACGGGCAACCTCCTTGTCCGGATGACAATAAACGCCTGAAGGCCCGAATCGTTCCACAGTGCTGCGAGGCCGCCAACTGAGGGGCATGAGCCTTTAATCGGGAGTTCATCCGCCTAAGTGACCAGGTCGCCAACTGAGGGCGGCAAAGGGAAAAGCCCCGGCCTGGTTCGGAGTTGGGCGGCCGGGGCTTGGTGCGCAGGTCTCGTTGCGGGACGGCCCTGTCAAAACCGTCGGCAATACCCCTACACGGAAACGATTAGAAAAGAGTCAAAAAGGCCGCGCCAACTGAGGCGGCCTAGCGAATGAATTCTCATCCGAATGTGAGCTTCTTCATACACTGCCGGTCCACCATTGGGACAATTCAGCCAAATTAACCCACCAAGCCGAAGCGCGGTTCGGGGGCATGACTCCTGCATCTTTGCCTATCGAGCAAAAGCTACTCATCTTAGCCACAGCGATGCAGCATGAAAATTTTGTGGAAGATACAGAGAAGATTCTCTCCCTTCTCGTGGAGGCCGCTGAGACGATCATCGAGCTACGGGGAAGACTACAAGAATACGAAATTAGGAC
>DATBYX010000295.1:0-13093 GCA_036513475.1 Xanthobacteraceae bacterium
CCCCGCCGTTTGTGCTGGGATCACCACTCACGCTGTTGGTCTCTCGCCCAGCATCACGCTGAGGTCGATCGCCTGGCCGGACCGCGAGATAGCGAGCTTCGCGCTGGTTCCGGGATCAGCCGTGCGCAGCATTCCCGCAAGCGTGCGCGCCGAGTCCGTAGCTTTGCCGTCGAGCGCAAGGATAATATCGCCCTGCCTAAGGCCGGCCTGGAGGGCCGGGCCAGCCGAGTCCAAGCTGACGATCATCAGACCGGTTTTTTTTGCAGTGCCGCCAGTTTCCGAATCCGGCTGAATTGCCACCGCCTGTACCGCCGCACCGAGGTAGCCTCGTCTGATGCGCCCGTGCGTGAGAAGCTCCTGCGCAACCCGCGCGATCGTGTCCGACGGGATAACCAGGACACGTCGGCGCGGCCCGTAAACCGCCATCCCGATGAACGATCCCTGCGCGTCGAACACCGCAGAGCCTTCGGCGTGGGGCATCATGCTGATGTCGAGCCAGATACGCGCGCTGATGTCGCCACCCCTCATGCTTCGCCAAGCCCCGCCGGCCAATCCAACGAAGCCGACGGCGCATGTGGGGCCATCGGGACTTCGGCCGGCCGCAACAACCGCATCCCCGAGCGACGGTCCGGCACTGCTCCGGGCGGAAACGGCATGGGCCGTCGACTTTACCCGTATCAACGCAAGGTCGGTGCTGAGATCCTGTCCAATAAGCGTGCCCTCGACGTTTTCCTGCGACGGTGTGAGCACGGCGATGTTTTCGCTCGGTGTGACCCTCACCAGCTCGGCTGCGGTCGCAATCACGTCCGTGCGCCAATAAAAGCCGCTGAACCAGCGACCACGATGCCGAAATGCGACCGTCGATTGCGACGCTTGCTTCGCGATCGACGCCACATCGTTAGAAAGGGTTGTCAACGCTGCTGTCTGCATTTTTCTACGCTCCGGGCTGCTGTGATTGTTACGCAGATGAGCATCTTCTCGCCGCGATCCAACTGGCCGGATGGCTAGGATGCTGCTCGGCCTTTCATCTGGCGCCGGTGGACCCCATATCACCAGCCGGTTGCACGCGATCTCGCCCAGAAGCGCCGTCACGGGTCACGGCGCAATGCGCCAAACTACCTCAAGGTCCCTGAGTGCTCGATATACCGTCCGATTCCGCCGCTCACGCTTCGGTCCCCCCGGAGGACCAACTGCTGCTCGACGCGTATTCCCGCGCGGTCATAGATGTGGTCGATCGTGTGGGTCCCGCCGTGGTCCAGCTCGATGTGAAAACGCGCGACGGTTCGGCCCATCGCGGTACGGGCTCGGGGGTTATCGTCGCGCCGGACGGTCTCGTGCTCACCAACAGTCATGTCGTTGGCGGAGCTACTCGCGTCGACGTGACCACCCTGGAAGGGCGCAGGCTCGCCGCACGCGTGGTGGGCGATGATCCGGATACCGACCTCGCGCTCGTCCGCGTTGATGCTTCAGTGACTTTACCTGCAGCGGCACTCGGGAATTCCAAGCTGCTCCGACGCGGGCAGCTCGTCATCGCGATCGGCAATCCCCTGGGATTCGAATCAACCGTCACGACGGGCGTCGTCTCCGCGCTGGGCCGTTCGCTGCGGTCGCGTTCCGGACGACTGATCGACGATGTGATCCAAACCGATGCGGCGCTCAATCCAGGCAATTCCGGCGGTCCGCTCGTGTCATCCCATGGGGAGGTCGTGGGCATCAACACCGCCGTGATCATGGGGGCTCAGGGTATCTGCTTTGCCGTGGCGTCGAACACCGCGAGCTTCGTCCTGGGCGAGCTTGTCCGCCATGGTCGCGTCCGTCGGGCCTATATCGGGATAGCTGCTCAGCAGCTCACCATCCCTCGCCGCCTTCGGCATGCGGCAGCGCTCAGTCAGGAAACCGCCGTCGTCGTTGCAAGTGCGGAACGGGGAAGCCCGGCGGAGCGTGCCGGTCTGCGCGCCGGCGACGTTGTTCTGGGGCTCGACGGCCGCGCCGTTACCGGGGCAGATGATCTCATCCGCATCCTTGCCGGTGAAAAAATTGGACGGCGGATCCGCATCGAAGTTTTGCGCGAAGGCAGTAGGCAAGTGCTCACGATTGTGCCGGACGAGCGCACGCGCCGTCGCTGACAAGGACCGGTGGATCCGAATCCGAATTCATGCGAATCTGCCGCTGAAGGATCAGCAGCGGTTGGGTTCGCGTCCGGAATGCGCCTCCCAGGGATAAGCCATGTTGCGATCGCCTAGCCTCTTTTTTGTGAGTGCAGTCGCGGTCTTTTTTGCGCTTCCCATTGTTGAGACAGCGGCTTTCGAGCGGGTAGAGGCGCCCTCGGCAAAACCGGAGATGGTGGAGAACTGCCCCGGGCTTGTCGCCAGGGACAACGCCCGCGTGCTCCCCGCAGCTCTCAAGGCAGCGCTCGATCCCGATCAGGTCCGCATCACCTATGTCGGTCACGCCACATTCCTGATAGAGAGTCCGCAGCTCGTGCGCATCGCAACGGACTACAACGATTATGTCCGCCCGCCTGTCCTGCCGGACATCGTGACCATGAACCACGCACACGGGACGCATTACACTGATCACCGCGATCCGGCGATCCCGCACGTGCTGCGCGGCTGGGGTGCCACGCCCGAGCAGCCGGCGCGTCATGACTTGACCTTGCGCGACGTACGCGTCCGCAATGTCCCGACCAACATCCGAGATTGGCGTGGCGGCACCGAGCGGCACGGCAACTCGATATTCATCTTCGAGATCGCGAACATGTGCATCGCGCATCTCGGTCACTTGCACCACACTCTGACCCAGCAGCAGCTCAACGAGATCGGGCGGGTTGACATTGTGTTCGTACCGGTCGACGGCAGCTACACCCTCGACCTCGAGGGCATGATCGAGGTCCTGCAAGCACTCAAGGCCCCGCAGATGATTCCCATGCATTTCTTCAGCACCTTCACGCTGAGCCGCTTTCTGGAACGCGTGCGGCAGATATGGCCAGTGGAGATGAGCGAAATCCCCTCGATGGTGGTGTCCAAGGCAAGCCTGCCCACCACACCGAAGGTAACTGTGCTGCCTGGGCACTGAGAATTTCAAAGAGAGTCCAGCGAACAGGATTGAGCATGCTCAGCGCTGAACAGAATGACCGCCTCACCCATACCGGGCCCGGAACACCTGCGGGAAGATTGATGCGATGCTACTGGCAGCCGGCTGCGCTGGTCGACGAATTGTCGGGCCAGCGTCCGGTGAAGCCAGTCCGCTTGCTGGGCGAGAGCCTGGTCGTGTTCCGCGACCGCCGCGGCCGCTATGGCCTCATGGAGCGCTCCTGTCCGCATCGCGGCACTGATCTCGCCTTCGGACGCTTGGAGGAGGGCGGGCTGCGCTGCTCGTTCCATGGCTGGCTGTTCGACGTTGCAGGGCGATGTCTGGAGACGCCGGCTGAGCCGGAAGACAGTCGCATGCATGCGAATATCCGCCAGAAGGCCTACCCGGTTGTGGAGAAGAGCGGGATCCTGTTCGCCTATATGGGACAGGGGGAACCGCCGCCATTTCCGCACTTTGATTGCTTCACCGCGCCCGCAACCCACACTTTCGCATTCAAGGGCATGATCGACTGCAATTGGCTCCAGTCCCTGGAGGTCGGGATTGACCCGGCGCACACCTCCTTTCTTCACCGCTTCTTTCACGACGAGGAGCCAGGCAAGGGCTACGGCAAGCTGTTCCGCGACAAATCAATCGATTCCGAAATGCCGATGACGCGCATCATGCGTGAATTTCCGCGCCCCGACATCGAAGTCGAGGCGACAGAGTTCGGGATGCGTATCGTCACGCTTCGGCGCATCAGCGATGCCAAGGCCCACGTGCGGGTGACGAATCTCATCTTCCCGCATGCTTTCACCATCCCGATGAGCAGCGAGATGACCATTACCCAGTGGCATGTTCCGATCGGCGATGAGAAACACTACTGGTACGCGATCTTCACAAGCTTCGGCGCGCCGGTGAACAGGGACGAGATGCGCCGCCAGCGTCTCGCGCTATATGAGCTTCCCGATTACATTCCGCGCAAGAACAGGACGAACAACTACGGCTTCGATCCGCATGAGCAGGAGGATGAGACGTTCACCGGTATGGGCACGGACATCAATGTGCATGACCAGTGGGCGTGCGAGTCCATGGGCCCGATTGCGGACCGCAGCAAGGAGCATCTTGGCCAGTCCGACAAGGCGATCAGCGCATACCGGCGCATTTTGCGAAACGCCATCGATGCGGCCAGCAACGGACACAAGCCCTTGATGGTGCTCGACGCCGCCACTGCCGCAAAACTGACCGGCCCCGCTGCCATCGACGGCATCGGCCCGAGCGGCGCATGGCAGACCTATTGGCGCAAGACTGATGAAGCCCGGCGCCGCTCCTCCGGCTGGGCAGTGCCGGCGTAAGCGAGAAAGCGTCCCTACACGTCAACGCTGGCTGAAAGCGCGTTCTGTTCTATGAAGGCGCGGCGGGGCTCGACCTTGTCGCCCATCAACTCGTCGAAGAGAATATTCGCCTCGTCGATCTCTTTCACGTTTACCTGAAGGAGCGATCGCGCATTGCTGTCCAGCGTGGTCTCCCAGAGCTGGTTGGGATTCATTTCGCCAAGACCCTTGTAGCGCTGCAGCGAAATGCCCTTGCGGCCGGCAGCGGTCACCGCATCGAACAGCGCAACCGGCCCATGGATTGCGGTTTCCTCCTCCTTGCGCCTCAGGATCGCAGGTCGCGGATAGACCTGCTGCAGAGTGGCCGCGTGCTCGTCGAGCTTGCGCGCATCAGCCGAGCCGAGCAGTGCCTGATCGAGCGCGGCAACCTCGGTAACGCCCCGAACATTGCGCTGGAAGCGAAACCCCTCGCCCTCCCGGAACTCGCCTTCCCAGCCACGCTCGGTCTCTTCCGAAAGCGCATCAAGGCGACGAGCGATGTATTCGGCGGCGCCCACGGCTTTGCGCGGATCGTCAAAAATGTCGGAGGTCAGCACGCCCGCAATCGCCGCCTGCTCGACCACCCTGCGATTGTACCGGCTGTGTAGCCCGCTCAGGATATTGCGGATGCTGCGCGCCTGCTCGACCAGCGCTCTCAAGTCAGCGCCGGCGCGATGCTCCCCGGAAAAAAGCCGCAGGACCGAATCTTCGAGGCCCGTCGCAATGAGATAATCCTCCAGCGCGCGTTCATCCTTGAGATATTGCTCCGATTTTCCGCGCGTTATCTTGTACAGCGGCGGTTGCGCAATGAAGAGATGCCCGCGATCGATGAGCTCGCGCATCTGCCGATAGAAGAACGTGAGCAGAAGCGTGCGGATATGCGAGCCATCGACGTCGGCGTCGGTCATGATGATGATCTTGTGATACCGCACCTTCTCCGCATTGAACTCGTCACTGATCCCCGTGCCGAGCGCCGTGATCAGTGTTCCAATTTCCTGACTCGAGAGCATCTTGTCGAGACGCGCGCGCTCGACGTTGAGAATCTTGCCGCGCAGCGGCAACACCGCCTGGAATGCGCGGTCGCGGCCCTGCTTGGCCGAGCCGCCGGCGCTGTCACCCTCGACGATGAAGATCTCCGACTTGGCGGGGTCACGTTCCTGGCAGTCCGCGAGCTTCCCCGGCAGCGAGGTCACGCCGAGCGCCGATTTTCGCGTCATCTCGCGCGCCTTGCGCGCCGCCTCGCGCGCCGCAGCCGCCTGAACGACCTTGTTGACGATGACCTTGGCCTCTGAAGGGTGCTCCTCGAACCAATACTGCAGCGCCTCGTTGATCAAGTTCTCGATGACCGGACGTACCTCGGAGGACACCAGCTTGTCCTTGGTCTGTGACGAAAATTTCGGATCAGGCACTTTGCAGGAGAGAACGGCGGTGAGCCCTTCGCGGCAATCGTCCCCGGTGAGGGCGACCTTTTCCTTCTGCGCCGCCCCGCCTCTGTCTGCGTAGCTCGTCACTTGACGCGTGAGCGCCCCGCGAAAGCCGGCGAGGTGCGTACCCCCGTCCCGCTGCGGAATGGTGTTGGTGAAACAGAGCACCGTCTCGTGAAAGCTCTCGTTCCACCACAACGCACACTCCACCACGATACCGTCCCGTTCCGCCTTGATCAGGATTGGCGCCGGGATGAGCGGCGTCTGATTGCGGTCGATATAGTGGACGAACGCCTCGACCCCGCCTTCGTAGCGCATTTCTTCGCGCTTCTCGACCGCATGTCGCCGATCGGACAGCACGATGAGCACGCCCGAATTCAGAAACGCGAGCTCGCGCAATCGGTGCTCCAGGGTGGAGAAATCAAACTCCGTCATGGTGAACGTCTGCGGGCTCGGCAGGAAGGTGACCTCGGTCCCACGCCGGTCATGGGCCGCCCCGACGACAGAAAGGGGTGCGAGCGCCTCGCCGTCCCGAAATTCCATGAAGTGCTCTTTCCCGTCGCGCCAGATGGTGAGCTTGAGCCAGCTGGAGAGCGCGTTTACGACCGAGACGCCGACGCCGTGCAACCCCCCGGACACCTTGTAGGGATTGGCCACGTTATGTGCCTCGCCGAATTTGCCGCCGGCGTGGAGTTGGGTCATGACGACCTCGGCAGCGGACACGCCTTCGCCGCGATGGATATCGGTCGGGATTCCGCGCCCATCATCGCGCACGCTGCAGGAGCCGTCAGGATTGAGCGTAACCACCACCTCCTTCGCAAAGCCCGCGAGCGCCTCGTCGATGGCGTTGTCGACGACCTCGTACACCATGTGGTGCAGGCCGGAGCCGTCGTCCGTGTCCCCGATATACATGCCCGGCCGCTTGCGCACGGCATCGAGGCCTTTAAGCACCTTGATAGATTCCGCCCCGTAATCGGAGGCAATAGGGTCGGTCTGGCGGGCGACTTCAGCCATGGGCAAGCTTTCGAATCGGGAGCGAAACGGCAACTCGGATAGGGGTTGGTCTGGCACGAAAGAAGGCTGCCCGTACAGCCCAAAGTGCCCCCTCTAACTAATTGTTATTTATGGAATTTCAATGGCCGGCTGGATGCCCCGAGGGAACGCCGATCGACCTCCACTCTAAGGGCTTTCCGGTCTCGATGGAGACCCGTCGCGGGACCCGTATTCCGGGATAGGCTGCGCGAAAGCGCTCAGGGCGCCGGCCCACAGCTCGGCGCGCGCGGCGTCCTCGCAGATGAGGTCTATCGCATCGTGGATTTGCTTCAGCGCGGTTGTTTCAGCTGCACTTTTTTCAGGAAGCTGGACTTCGCTCACGCTGACCTCGCTTGACCTTGCGGGAGGTACTCCTGACAAACGAAGCGCCTCGACCAGCTTTTGTTCCGCAGCTTTGCAAGGCCGCGTGCTGGACTTGGCCTGTCGGTGTCGAGATGATTTTGCCCTCGATACGTCGAAGGAGCGCCGCGGATGCCGTTGTACTTTTGCCACCCCCAAGCCCCGCACAAGAAGCTTCGCGTTCCCGAGTGGTACATTTCGAGCCTGATGCTGGATCGCGCACTCGATGCTGTCGTACGGCGGATCAAGCATCTCGATCGCGAGCACGATATTCCTTATCTCGCCGGCTACAGCAAGGACGGAAAGACGACTCGCGACTACAGTCCGTCACCTGATCCTGACGACAACGTTGCCCATCGCCCGGCCGGATTCCACGGCCTCATGAGCGGCAACGATGTCGTCGAGGCCGAAGGTCTGGGCCACGTTGTGGATGAGCTCGCCGCGGGCAAGCATTTCCGTAATCGCCTGGGTGGCACGCGCCCGCTCCTCGGGGCGCATTTCGTAGACCAGAAAGAACTTCATCGTGATGGTGTTCTGGAGCAGGAACGGAAAGGGCACGGTAACTTCCGGGGCGCCGCTGCCGTAGATCGCAACGACGCCGTTGGGCGCCAAGACCTCCGGCAGAAGCTTTGCGTTCGCCGCGAGATCAACCTCGATCACCGCATCGACGCCGCGGCCCGCGGTGATTGCCTTGGTTCTCTCTCCGACGCGCTCGCGCTTGTAGTCGATCACGTAATCGGCGCCTGCTTGCCGCGCCATGTCTGCCTTGGCCGATGAGCTTGCGGTGGCAAGGACGATGGCTCTTCGTCTCTTTGCGAGCTGTATGGCGTAATGGCCGACAGCGCCTGCGCCTCCCGCGACGAGAACAGTCGAGCCCTCCACGGCACCTGTAAGGAACACCGCCTGGTAGGCGGTGTAGGCCGGAATGCCGAGACATGCCCCCGCTTCCATGCCCACATTGGCGGGGAGTGCTACGGCCTGTTCGGACGGCAGCGTGATCGCCTCGGCTGCGGTGCCGAGAGCACGCCGCCACTGGCCGTTCCAGATCCAGACTCGCTCGCCGAGACGAGTGGGTGAAACGCCCTCGCCGATCGCATCAATGACGCCTGCTCCGTCGCTGTGGGGGATCACGCGCGGGAAGGCGATCTTGCGGGTGAGACCGGCACGACTCTTTACGTCGGAGGGGTTGACCCCCGATGCATGCAGCCGCACTTGGACTTCGCCAGGCTGGGGCGGCGATATTTCGATTTCGCCGATCCGCAGCACATCGCGCGCAGCTCCGTTTCGCTCGTAATAGGCGGCACGCATCAACACCTCATCTGCGCAGCTAATTGCTACGCCTTGTGACCTCACCGGGAGCTACCTGGAAAACTTCCGCCTTTGCCGCCAGCTCGGCAAAAACGGCGGCATCCGCCCCCGTCATCCAGGTCTGCGCATCAAGTTTCTCCAATTCCGTATAGAGCGCGGATCGGCGCGACGGATCAAGATGCGCAACCACTTCGTCCAAAAGCAGTACCGGCGCAAATCCCGTCATTTCGGCCAGCAAGCCCGCATGCGCCAGCACGAGGCCGATCAGCAGCGCCTTCTGCTCTCCCGTCGAAGCATCGGCAGCGGCCGTGTCCTTGTCTGCGTGGCGCACCACCAAGTCGGTAAGATGCGGCCCCTCGAGCGTTCGCCCGGCGGCCGCATCGCGGGTGCGGTTGCCGCGCAGCACGGCGCGATAGCGGTCTTCGATCTCCACCGCGGGGTGCAGTGGGACGAGCTTCTCCATCCAGCCTTCGAGTGCGATCTCGGCAGCCGGAAATGTGGACGAGCACGGCTTCGGGCGGGCGGCAAGAGCCGCTTGCAGCCGGGCGACGGTCTCGACCCGCATGGCCGTTACTGCCACCGCCAGTTCTGCGGTTTGGTGCTCGACGGCGTCGAGCCAGTGCGGGTCGGGCCGGACATCCTCGAGCAGGCGGTTGCGCGAACGCAGCGCGCGTTCCAAGGCGGTGACGCGACCTGCATGCTCGGCGTCAATGGCGAGTGTCAGCCGATCGAGGAAACGACGCCGTTCCGATGCGGGACCGTTGAACAATCCATCCATGGCCGGCACCAACCAGATCACGCGCAAATGGTCGGCAAAGGCGGCCGCGGACGCAACCGGCTCGCGCTCGATGCGGCACCTGCGCGTGAACGATGCATCTTCATCCGCGCGCGCCTCGATGCCGGTGCCCAAGACCACAGGTCCGAGTGCGCCCTCGACGTCGGCTGAGACCGCCCAGCTTCCGTCTCCTTCAGAGAATGCGACGTCCTCCAGGTTGGCCCGGCGCAGGCCCCGACCGGGGGTGAGAAATGAAATGGCTTCGATGAGATTAGTCTTGCCGGAACCGTTTGCGCCTACAAGCACAACGCAATTCCTGCTCACCTCGACCTGCGCGGCGCGGTAGCTGCGAAAGTTGGCCAATCTCAAGCGACGGATGCGAGCGCAAGCCATACCAGGAATCAGCAATCAGCGGTCAGGAATCAGCAATTCAGAGCAAGAAACCGGCCGCGATCTGATGATGCCTGATCCCTGATGACTGATCCCTGATGCCTAAACCCTCATCGGCATCAGGACATAGAGTGCGTTCTGGTTGTCGCGGTCCTGAATGAGCGTAGGGGAACCGGGGTCGGCCAGCTTGAGAACCGCGGCTTCACCGTCCAGTTGAGCCGCAATATCCAGAAGGTAGCGCGAGTTGAATCCAATATCGAGCGGCTCCGATTCGTATTCTGCCTCGAGCTCCTCGGTCGCGCTGCCGGAGTCCGGGTTGGTAACCGACAGCGTAAGTTTGCCGTTATTCAACGAAAGCTTGACCGCTCTTCCCCGTTCGCTGGAGACCGTGGATACGCGGTCAACCGCTTGCTCGAATTCCTGCTTGTCGACGGTAAGCAGCTTGTCATTGGCAGCGGGGATCACACGGGCATAGTCCGGGAAGGTGCCGTCGATGAGCTTGGAAGTGAGCACCGCCTCTCCGATCGAAAAGCGGATCTTTCCCTGGGAGAGCTCGATCTTGATTTCCGCCTCGCCGTCCGCGATGAGGCGGTGCACTTCACCGACGGTCTTGCGGGGAACGATGATGCCAGGCATGTCAGTCGCGCTCGCAGGAAGCGGCAGCTCAAACTGCGCGAGGCGATGCCCGTCCGTCGCCACCGCCCGCAAAGTTGCAGCTTTCGCCGTGCCCGCAGAGTGCAGGTATATTCCATTGAGATAGTACCGGGTTTCCTCGGTCGAGATCGCAAAGCTGGTCTTATCGATCAGCCGTTTGACGTCGGTCGCAGCAAGCGTGAACGTGTGTGTCATCTCCCCCGCGGCAAGATCGGGGAAGTCGCTCTCCGGCAGAGTCTGCAGAGTGAAACGGGAGCGACCAGCGCGGATCGTCATTATTGAGCGATCACCGGAACTCTCGATCCCGATCTGGGCGCCTTCAGGCAGCTTACGCACAATCTCATAAAACATGTACGCCGGCACGGTGGTGGAGCCAGGAGGACCAATCTCCGCGGCCATTGTCTCGGTCATTTCCAGATCGAGGTCAGTGGCCTTGAGGGCCAGCTTTGAATTTTCCGCTTTCACCAGGACATTGCCTAGAATTGGAATTGTGTTGCGGCGCTCGACCACACGATGAACGTGCCCCAGCGATTTAAGCAGCGCTGCGCGCTCCACAGTGACCTTCATTTATTTTCGTCCCGCAATGAAATTGGATGGTGAAATTGGCGCGTGCGCGCGGTTTCTGCAAGAGCAGGCTGGCTGCCAACGCGGCTCACGCCTGCCGGCTGTGGGCAAACCGTAATGCTGAAGGGCGTGCGAACCGCAGGAAAGACAGGGGCAAAGCAGGCGCATCGGAACAAGCCCAGGCCAAGCTCGCAGTACCGCCGCCGCTCACTCCTGCAACTGTCGCTTCAACAGTTCGATCTCTCCGGCAAGCGCGCTGTCGGTAGTCACCAGATTCTCGATTTTGCGGACGGCATGCAGGACAGTGGTATGGTCTCGGCCGCCGAACCGCCGGCCGATTTCCGGTAGAGAGCGAAGCGTCAGCAACTTGGCCAGATACATCGCGACCTGTCGCGGGCGCACGACATTTGCCGTGCGCCGGGACGAGAGCAGGTCCGCGCGACTCACGTTGTATTGTCGAGCGACCACGCGCTGTATGTCCTCGATCTTGACGCGCTTCGGTTCCTGCGGCCGGATCAGATCGCGGATTTCGTGCTCGGCCATTTCGAGCGTGATCGAATTGCCAGTAAGCTTGCTGTGGGCGAGCAGCTTGTTGAGTGCGCCCTCAAGATCGCGTCCGTTATGGGTGACGGCCTTGGCGATGAACACGAGGACAGGCGGCGGGACATCGAAGCCGGGATGATGTTGCTTTGCTGCGGCTGCCCGCGACCGGAGAATCTCGAGGCGCAGCTCTTCACCGAGAGACCCCATTTCGACGACCAGACCGCCCGCGAGCCGCGAGCGCACGCGCTCCTCCAGGGTTTCAAGATCGGACGGCGGCCGATCAGCCGCAATCACGACCTGTCGGCCGGCATCTATAAGGGCATTGAGGGTATGGCAGAACTCGGCCTGGGTCGATTTTCCCTGCAGGAACTGCAAATCGTCGATCACGAGCACATCAATCGAGCGCAACGACTCTTTGAAAGCGAGCGCGTTCTGTGCGCGCAAAGCGGATACGAAGCCGTACATGAATTTTTCGGCCGTGAGATAGAGCACTTTACGTTCGCTGCTTGCATTGCCAGCCCAGGCAAGTGCCTGGAGCAGATGCGTCTTGCCCAGTCCAACTCCCGCGTGCACGTACAGCGGGTTGAACATGACCGCCTCACCGCGCCGGCCCATGGCGACCTGCCGCGCGGCAGCGTGGGCAAGGGTATTGCAGCGCCCCACGATGAAGGTGTCGAAACTCAGCCGTGGATCAAGGGGGGAACCGCCGAGCGAATCATGGGCGCCTGAGATCGGCGCGCCCGAAAGGCGGAAATCAGCGCCGTTTGCCCGAAGATCGCGTGCATCGCGTGGACCAGTCGGAATATCGGCCGAGATGTTTCGGGGTTGCGGGGCGCGAATCGCGGAGGAGCGAACGATGAGCTCCAGCCGCGAACAGCTGCAATCCTCGGCCTGCCAGCATGCGAGCACTCTTTCGGCATAATGCGATTGGATCCAGCTCTTTAGGAACCGGGTCGGAACCGAGAGCTTGATCGTACCTCCCTCACTTCCTTCGAGCTCCATGCGCGCAAACCAACTGGAATAAACATCATCTCCCACCGCGGTGCGCAGCCGATCTTTTACCCGCGCCCATCGCTGTTGATCCGTGCTCGTCATCTTCTTGGGCTCTTTTATGGATTGGAGCGAACGCGTGAAGGCACCAGGGCCGCAGGTGAATGCGTCGTGCCTCGGAGACGTGGGTGGCGAACGGGCTGGTTACGCGCGGCGCTGGGGCAAATAGGGCCGGCAGATCAAATTGGAGCTTCACCCTCCCGGCGGGGCGGGCCCATGAGCCGCACCGAGAACTCGAGCTGCGAACGGTGCAAACTGCTGGTCAATTGCACCGATGACCCCTCGTCTTCTTGTCATAACACCCCTGTCCATCGCCGCCGCCTGGCGCGAGGGTTCTGCATCTCAGACGCTTCCAGTATTCAGACTACTTTTTGCGCCGCCGTCTCAGTAAAACTCTGACGCCACGAAATCTAAACGCAAGCTCGTACTCGCCAAGTCCCGTGAACAGGACGAAAAAAGCCGGAGAGCGACAGGCGATTACTTTGCCCCTGTCCGGGAAGGAGGTCGATTACGAACCGTTTACTGAAGGCCGCCGGTGTCCCAGCGGCAAT
>DATBYX010000296.1:0-2425 GCA_036513475.1 Xanthobacteraceae bacterium
GAAATCGGAGCAAGAAAACTCCTGCTCGTGCTTGATAATTGCGAGCATCTGATTGAAGGGGCTGCGAGGTTGGCGGAGACGCTCGTACGATCCTGTCCAAATACGACGATTCTGGCGACGAGCCGCGAGGTGCTTCGCATCGACGGCGAGTATGTCTATCGCGTTCCCCCGCTCGATGTTCCGGTACAGGGCGGAGATGCATATCACGATATCCTCGGACGCAGCGCGGTGCAGCTCCTGATTGCCAGGACAAAGGCATTGAACGCCGACTTCTCGCCGCGCGGGGAAAGCCTTCAGCTGGTCGCTGCGATTTCGCGTCAGCTCGATGGCATCCCGCTGGCCATCGAATTCGCGGCGGCTCGCGTCGCAACGCTTGGGTTGCAACAGGTCGCCGCGCGCCTACACGATCGCTTCAACCTGCTGACCCGCGGCTTCCGAACGGCGTTACCGCGGCACCAGACCCTGCTTGCGGCCCTCGATTGGAGTTATGAACTGCTGTCTGAGACGGAGGCGCGGGTGCTGCGCCACCTTGCGGTGTTCAACGGCGATTTTTCCCTCGATGCCGCTGCCGCAGTGATGGGAAATCTCGACGCCGTCTCGGTCGCGGATAGCCTGGCAGGCCTGGTCGTCAAGTCGCTCGTCGCCGCCGACTTTCAAGCCGGGGACGATCACTATCGTCTGCTTGACACGACGCGTGCCTACGCCCTCGAAAAGCTGCGCGGTGCGGGAGAGCATCGGGAAGCCGCACGTCGCCATGCGGAATACTTCCGGGAAGCCCTCATTCAGGCTGAGGCAGAGAATAATTCCTTACCGCAAGCCGATTGGCAGAGACGCTATGGCCGACACCTCGGCAATGTCCGCGCCGGCCTCGAATGGGCATTCTCGGCGGACGGCGACTCGCAGATCGGCGCGGCGTTGACTGCCGCTGCAGTGCCGCTATGGGTCCACCTGTCGCTGTTCGGCGAATGTCGCGAGCGCACCGAATTGGCGCTCGCGAAGCTGGACGATGGCGCTATAGGTCCGACACGCTTGCGCATGCAGCTCTCGGCGGCGCTCGGCTGGTCGCTGATGTACAGCCAGGGTCGTGCGCGAGATGCGGGCCCAGCACTCGCGATCACCCTCGAATTGGCGGACCGGCTCGATGACAAGCATTTTCGCCTCCGCGCTCTCTGGGGCCTTTGCATCGACCAGTTCAACAATGGCGAATTTCTCAAGGCACTCGAGTTCGCTCAGCGCTTCGCGAAAGCAGCGGAGGGCTCTGCCGATCCGACCGACTTGATGCTGGCCGATCGCCTTCTCGCCGTGTCGCTGCACTTTCTTGGCGACCAAAACGGCGCACGTCGCCACATCGACCGGGTCGACACGTCCCTCGATCTCCTGGCCGAGAAGCCCAAGATTTTCCCGCTCGATCTGCGGATCTCGACGCACTATTTCCGTGCCCGCATCCTGTGGATGCAAGGTCTCGCCGATCAGGCGCTGCGCCTTGTCGACCACAACATCGAGGAGGGGCGCGCGAATGGTCACGCCTTGACCTTCTGCAGTGTGCTGGGGCAGGGCGCGTGCCCGATCACTTTCCTGGCCGGTGATTTCGACGCGGCGGAGCGCTACGGTGAAGTGCTATTCGAGCACACTGAGCGCCACGCGATACGCCTATGGCGGCTTTGGGCGGGCTGCTTCAAGGGCATGGTTATGGCCAAACGCGGCAACATCGATGCTGGGCTGAGGCTCTTGCAGAGTGAAATCGATCGGGCGGGCGATGCCAGGTTCTTGCCGCGCTTCCTGCCTGCGCTGGGCGAACTTGCGGCCTGTCTCGGCCAAGCAAATCAGATCGAAAAGGGACTTGAAGCGGTCGACGAAGCCTTGGCGCGCTGCAAAGCCAGGCAGGAACAGTGGTACGTCCCGGAGCTATTGCGTATCAAGGGCGAATTGATGCTGAGGGACCCGCAGCATCAGTCGGCCTCGTCGGCGGAACAATGTTTCACTGAGGCCTTGAAGCTGGCGAAGCAGCAGGGCGCGCTGTTCTGGGAGTTGAGAAACGCGCTAAGCCTTGCGCGTCTCTGGGTCGGGAAGGACCGGAAGACCGACGCAAGGCAGATCCTTGAACCGGTGTACGGGGCATTCACGGAGGGCTTTCAGATTGCCGACGTTCGCGAGGCAAAATCGCTGCTTGACAGGCTTGACGCTGACTAGAGCCTTTTCCGTTTCGATTGAATCAAAACGGGGCTCTAGATTCTTGATTTGACGCGTTTTCTTCACGCGAACCGGTTTCCACTTCACTCGAAAACGCTCTGGTGGCCAGACATCGATGCAGTGGGTCAACCTGGACATGGGCAGTCGCTTGCCTCAGTCGTTTCGGCTCGCGCTGCTGGATCGCCCGCATGATGCTGAGCCGGGGCATCATTTGAAAGCGGATCAATCTGATCCA
>DATBYX010000297.1:0-8212 GCA_036513475.1 Xanthobacteraceae bacterium
TGGCGCGCTCGGAGGGATTCGAACCCCCGACCCCCAGATTCGAAGTCTGGTGCTCTATCCAGCTGAGCTACGAGCGCGTGAGTGGTATTCGGCAGTGCAGTGACCTTCCCCGCCGAAACGTGGTTGGCCGTCTCGGTTGACTGCGCGACACGCATATAGGGTGTCTCCGGGCTTGTCACGTCAGGGCGGGTTTTCAAAACCCGCCTTGCATGATCGCGGCAGAGGGCGAGGCAGTGCCTCGCCCCTACGGACCGAGAGAGACCTTCGTAGGGGCGACGCATGCGTCGCCCCTCTGCCTATAGCGCAGATGTGGATACAGAGGGCGAGGCAGTGCCTCGCCCCTACGAAACGACAGATCACTCTTCCGCTAACCTCATGTTCATGCGCATGTTGCTAAGCATCGGGCGCATCGAAGGCAGGTCGCGCAGATGACGGTCCTGGTCACGGGCGGCGCCGGCTATATCGGAAGCCATATGGTTTACGCGCTGCGCGACGCCGGCGAGTGCGTGGTGGTGGTCGACAATCTCACGACCGGGTTTCCCTGGGCGGTTGCAGAGGGCGCCCCGCTTGTCCTCGCGGAGACCGGCGACCAAGCGAAGCTGACGGCGGTCATTGCAGAGCACGGGATCGATACGGTGATCCATTTCGCCGCCTCGATCGTCGTGCCGGACTCGGTCCGCGATCCCCTCGCCTATTACCGCAACAACACCGTGAACTCGCGCGCCCTGATCGAGACGGCGGTGAAGTCCGGGGTGCGCTATTTCATCTTCTCCTCGACCGCCGCCGTCTACGGCAATCCCGCGCGCGTGCCGGTGCGAGAAGATGACCCCACGGTGCCGATGTCGCCCTATGGCTGGTCCAAGCTGATGACCGAGATCATGCTGCACGACGCCGGCGCTGCGCACGGGCTGCGCTACGCCATTCTGCGCTATTTCAACGTGGCAGGAGCCGATCCTCGGGGACGCAGCGGTCAATCGACCAAAGGAGCGACCCATCTCGTCAAGGTCGCGGTGGAAACCGCGCTTGGATTGCGGCCGAAGATCGAGGTTTTCGGCACCGATTATCCGACGCCGGACGGTACCTGCATCCGCGACTATATTCACGTCTGGGATCTCGTGCGCGCCCATTCGGATGCGCTGGCCCATCTGCGCGGGGGCGGCGATTGCGTCACCCTCAATTGCGGCTATGGCCGCGGGTTTTCCGTGCTCGAAGTGATCAAGACGGTAAAGCGGGTCGCGGCGACCGATTTTCCGGTCGAGCTCAGGGGGAGGCGCGCCGGCGATCCGGCGCAGATCGTGGCCTCTGCCGAGCGCGCGCGGACAATCCTGGGGTGGCAGCCGCAATTCGATGACCTCGCCACCATTCTGCGCCACGCACTGGCCTGGGAGCGCAAGCTGCAGGCTGCAGGCGGCGCCCCTGCGAGCGCCGTCCAGAGCACGGATTCCGCTTGAACAACCGAATTCCGCTTGAAAAACCATGGGCAGGTGGGCAAGAGGTGGGCGTAATCCTGCCTGCTCCCTTCATTCCCGCATGCCGTAGGGGCGGGGTTGAACGCCTCCCCTCCATGCACGCGCACGAGCGAGTCACGGCCTGAATGCTCAGTTCGTATTTGCAGCGGCTGTTTGCAGATCCCAACGGCGCTCCCGCTCTGGTCCGCCGACTGCTTGTGGAGCAGGCGGCCGGGCAATGGCGGCGCTATGCGCTCGCATTCGGCATGATGTTCATTGCCGCAGCGAGCACCGCGCTCGGCACCTACCTCATCGGCGACGTGATCAATGCCGCCTATGTCGACAAGAATCTCCCGGGCATCATCCTACTTGCCCTGGTGACCGCCACGCTTTTCGCGATCAAGGGAATGGCCACCTACGGGCAGTCGGTGACAATGGCGCGCATCGGCAACAAGATCATTGCCGACAACCAGCGGCGCCTGTTTGCGCGGTTGCTGCAGCACAATGTCGGTTTCTTTTCCGACCGCCACAGCACGGAATTCATCGCGCGGCTCACCACCGGGGGAGCGGCAGCGACCCAGGTGTTGAACCTGCTCATCACCTCGCTCGGACGCGACCTCCTCTCGCTCATCGGTCTTGCCGCCGTGATGGCCGTCCAGGATCCGGTCATGTCGGTGTTCAGCATCATCGTCATGCCCCCGGCGATGCTGATCCTGCGCAAGCTGGTCCACCGCATCAAGACGATCGCCCACCAGCAATTCACCGGCAATACGCGTATTCTCGAGACCATGCAGGAAGGCCTGCAGGGCATCCGCACCGTCAAAGCATTCACGCTTGAAGACGCGATGCGGGCGCGCTTCGATGCCCACGTTGCCAACCTCGAGCGGGAATCGAACAAGTGGGCGGCCGTCGCGTTCCGTTCCGGGCCATTGATGGAGACGCTCGGCGGCTTTGCAGTTGCGATCGCGCTGGTCTACGGCGGCTTTCGCGTGATCGCGACCGGAGCAACCCCGGGCCAGTTCTTCTCTTTCTTGGCGGCATTCATGCTCGCATACGAGCCTGCCAAACGGCTCGCCCGGCTCAATCTCGACCTCAGCAGCGGACTGGTCGGAGTGCGGATCCTGTTCGACGTGATCGATCATCCCCCGACCGAGACCCCGGATGCGGAGAAGCCTGCGCTGAAGCTCTCCGCCGGGCGTGTGGAGTTCGCAGAGGTTCAGTTCGCCTACCGGCCGGGAGAGAGGGTCATCAGGAACCTGTCGTTCGTTGCCGAGCCGGGAAGGATTACCGCGCTTGTCGGTCCATCCGGCGGCGGCAAGTCCACGATCTTCAATCTGCTGCTGCGATTCCATGAGGCGGACGGCGGCAGCATCATCATCGACGGCCAGAATATCGCATCGGTGTCGCGCCGGTCCCTGCGCAGCCAGATTGCCTATGTCGGGCAGGATGTGTTCCTGTTTCGCGGCTCGATCCGCGACAATATTGCGGTTGGGCGCGCGGGTGCGAGCGAAGCCGAGATCGTCAACGCCGCGCGCGCGGCCTACGCGCACGATTTCATCATGGCGTTTCCCCGCGGCTACGACACGCCGGCCGGCGAGCACGGAACCCAGCTCGCCGGGGGCGAGCGGCAGCGCATTGCAGTTGCGCGCGCGCTCCTCAAGGATGCGCACCTCATCCTGCTCGACGAAGCCACCGCCTCGCTCGATTCGGAATCGGAGCGGCAGGTGCAAGGCGCCATCGAGCATCTTTGCCGGGGGCGCACGACCATCGTCATCGCCCACCGGCTGCACACCGTGGTCGATGCCGACCGCATTTTCGTGATCGAGGACGGCACCGTGGCGGAGTCGGGCCGGCACGAGGAGCTTCTGCGCAAGAGTGGTCGCTACGCGTCGTTCTATCGGCCGCAACTGCGCGACCAGCAGCCCGCGCCGCGCGTGGCAATCGTCTCCTCGGCCTGAACCCCGTCGAACTGAAAGAAGCACGATGAGCGAAGACGCCAGCGCCCATGTCATGGCCCCGCCCCCGCGCCCGGCGATTGCGGTGGCCGGGACGCAGAAGACGTTTCCAGTGCGCCGCGTCTGGTGCGTCGGCCGCAACTACGAAGAGCACATTCGCGAGATGGGCCATGATGTGCGCGACCCGCCGTTCTTCTTCTCCAAGCCGGCCGACGCGATCGTGCCCGATGGGGCAACGGTGCCCTACCCGCCGCTCACCAAGGACATGCACCACGAGGTCGAGCTCGTGGTCGCGCTCAAGTCCGGCGGACGCAACATCAAGCCCGAGCGGGCGCTCGAGTGCATCTTCGGCTATGCGGTCGGCATCGATCTCACGCGCCGCGACCTGCAGATCGCCTCGCGCGACATGAAACGCCCGTGGGAGATCGGCAAGGCATTCGATGCCTCGGCGCCATGCGGGGCGCTACAGCCCGCCGCAAACATCGGCCATCCGAGCAAGGGGCGCATCGCCTTGAAGGTCAACGGCAAGGTGCGCCAGGACGGCGACCTCGCCCAGATGATCTGGAGCGTGCCGGAGGTGATCGGCAAGCTCAGCGAGATGGTCGAGCTTGCCGCCGGCGACGTGATCATGACCGGAACCCCCTCCGGCGTCGCCGCGACCGTGCCCGGCGACAAGCTCGAATGCGAGATCGCGGGCGTCGGCACCCTTACTATCAGCATCGGGAAGCCGGCGACGTGACTTCGTAGGGTGGGTTAGCCGCACAAGTCGGCTGCATGCAGCCGATTTGGACGGCGTAACCCACCGTACAAGATCAGGCCGCCAGGCCCTCGGCCTTGAGCGCTTCCTGCACCTTGGGGCGCGCGCCCACGCGATCGACATAGGCCTTGAGATTGGGCCACTTGGCGAGGTCGATGCCGATGCGCGAGGTCCAGCGCAGAACGGTATAGAGGTAGGCGTCCGCCACGCTGAACTGATTTCCCATCAGGTACTGCTTGCCGGAGAGCTCCTTGTCGAGCCAATCGAAGCGCTTGCCCAGGTTCTCCTTGGAGATCGTCTTGTAGGCATCGGGCGTTGTCGGCCGAAAGATCGGCCCAAAGCTCTTGTGCAGCTCCGAGGTGATGAAGTTGAGCCATTCTTGCACGCGGTAACGCTCTGGTTTCCCCGCAGACGGGAGCAAACCGGCGCCTGGATTCTGATCGGCGATCCACTGCACGATCACGGGGCCCTCCGTGAGGCGCTCGCCGTTGTCGAATTCCAGAACAGGCACTTGTCCTTTGGGATTGACGGTCCAGTAGTCCACCCCGGATTTGGTCTTCTTTTCCTGATTGTTGACTTGCTCGAGCTCGTAGTTGGCGCCTGCTTCGCGCATAACGATGTGCGGCGAGAGAGAGCAGGCACCAGGGGCAAAATAAAGCTTCATCACATCCTCCTTAACGACGCCGGCCAAGCCGGCAGGCCGGGAAGTTGCATACCTGCGCCGGCCGGCGCAAGCGGAGGATTGTCATTCCGGGGCGCTGGCAAGTCGGTTTTGCCGACTTGCCAGCGAGCCCGGAATCCATAACCCCTGCGGGCTGTGGTGAATGCACCGTGTCGCAACTGCAGGACCTGTGGTTATGGATTCCGGGCTCCGCTCGCGGAGCCTGTGCTCGGACGGCGCGTAGCCGCCGATCCGAGTGCTCGCGGCCCCGGAATGACAGCGTAGAGCATGTTGTGACGCAGTGGCACTAACCCGCCCTACACGCCGAGATAGGCCCGGCGCACGCCGTCATCGGCCAACAGCGCTTCGCCGGGACCGGAGAGCGTGATGCGGCCATTTTCAAGCACGTAGGCATGGGCGGCGAGCTTGAGCGATGCGGCAACGTTCTGCTCCACCAGCACGCAGGTGAGCCCGCCGCGGTTGAGGTCGCGTATCGTGCGCAAAACGTCCTGCACGATAGCCGGAGCGAGGCCAAGCGAGGGCTCGTCGAACATGACGAGCTCGGGTGCCGCCATCAGGCAGCGGCCGATGGCCAGCATCTGCTGCTCGCCCCCCGACAGCGTCCCGGCGCGTTGCCCCGACCGTTCGGCCAGCAGCGGGAACAATGCGTAGACCCGATCGAGATTCTCCGTCCGCCGCTTGCGCGCCCGCGACAGCATGGCCCCGACTTCCAGATTCTCCGCAACGGACAGCGTGGGAAATATCTGGCGGCCTTCCGCAACCTGGCCAATGCCGAGATTGCAAATGCGATGGCTCTCCCAGCCGGTGATATCGATGCCCCGGAAGCTGATGCGTCCGCGCGCGGGCCGATGCATGCCGGCAATGGTGCGGATCAGCGACGTCTTGCCGGCGCCGTTTGCGCCCACGATCGCGACGATGCTTCCTTCGCCGATCTCGACCGACACGCGGTCGAGCGCCTGCGCATCCCCGTAAAAGACATCGAGAGCCTCGACGTGCAGCATTTATGCGATCGCCTCGGCGCCGAGATAGGACTGTACCACTGCAGGCTCGCGCATGACGGCCCCAGGCGGTCCTTCGGCAATGGCCGCACCGTGATGCAGCACCAGGACGCGTCCGGCGAGCGCCATTACCGCGCGCATGACATGCTCGATGAGCAGGATGGTGAGGCCGGTGCCGCGGTTGAGCTCGGTGAGAATGGATACCATGCGATCGGTTTCGGCCGGGCGCATTCCTGCCATCACCTCGTCTAGCAGCAGGAGCTTCGGGTCGGTGGCAAGAGCCCGCGCCACTTCCAGACGCTTGCGGTCTGGGAGCGTCAGCCCCGATGCGATCTGCGCGCGCTTGCCGACGAGATCAACCCGTTCGAGCACATCGTGCGCGTGTCGCCGCGCAGCCCGGAGATCAGGCCGCTGCAGCATTGCACCGATCATCACATTGTCCTCAACGGAAAGCCCGAGAAACGGCCGGACCAGTTGAAAGGTGCGACCGATCCCGCGCCGGCAGATCTCGTCCGGCCGACGGCCATCGATCCGTGCACCGTCGAGACTGATGCGGCCGCGGTCCGGCGCGATCACGCCCGCAATCATGTTGAACAGCGTCGTCTTCCCCGCCCCGTTTGGGCCGATGACTGCGAAGATCGATCCTTGCGGGATGCGAAAGCTTACGTCGTCAACGGCAAGGAGGCCGCGAAATCGCTTGCCGATCCCTTGCACTTCGAGGAGCTCATTCATCTCTACGACTTGCTCAATCGCAGTCTCGCGGCCAGCCACGGCCAGACGCCGCCTGGGAGCACAATGACGACCAGGAGCAGAGCGACGCCGTAGAATACCTGCTTGGCCCCGGGCACGTCGAAGCCGATCGCGATCAGCACGTTCTGCATGAGCTCCGAGGCTCCGGTGAGCAGAAACGCTCCGACGATCGGGCCGAACGGTGCGCCGATGCCACCGATGATAGGGCCTAGAATGATTTCGATCGAGCGCGAGATGTGAAAAACCTGCTCGGGAAAGAGATTGTTGTAATAGAATGCGAAGAACACGCCGGCGACCGCGGTCATGCCACCTGAAATGACGACCGCGATCATCTTGTAGCGGAATGTGTTGATGCCGAGCGAGCGCGCCGCCTCTTCGTCCTCGCGAATGGCCTGCCAGTAATAACCGGTCCTGCTCCTGAGCAACGCGTGGCAGAGCGCAAACCCCGCGGCCGTGAGCGCCAGCATGACGTAGTAGAACATCGTGGGATTTCCGCGCAGATTCCAAAGATCGTTGCGCGCGTAGTTCGCCACCGGCAGGAAAAAGCCGGCCGAGGCGCCGACCCATCCGAAATGATCAAAGCCGATGCGCGCGAATTCGGCAAAGGCGATGGTGAGAATGGCGAAGTACACCCCTCCAACTCCGAACCGAAATGCAAGGTACCCGATCAGAGCGCCGCATGCGGCCGCGATCGCGATCGCGGCAAGCATGCCGATCCATGGGGCAATGCCGAAATTGACGTAAAGGACCGCAGCCGCATAGGCGCCGAGACCGACATAGATCGCGTGCCCGAGCGAAAGCTGGCCGGCAAAGCCCATCATCACGTTCCAGGCTTGGCCGACATAGGCCAGATACAGGATCGTGATCAGAACAGTCAGCAGATAGTCGCCGGCGAGCCAGGGGGCCGCACACAAAACCGCGAGCAGGATCGCCAGCAGCACCCAGGCTCGGCCCGAAGCTCCTGCAAAGACGAACTGCATCACGTCTTCCGCGCCAACAAGCCTTGCGGCCGCAGCAATAAGACCAGAACGAGCAACCCGAACGAGAACATGCTCTTGGCCGACGGGGTGAAAAACAGGCCGGCAAGCGCTTCGGTCAAACCGATCAGCACACCGCCCAGGAGCGCCCCCGGCATCGAACCGAGGCCCCCGGTGATCACGATGATGAAGGCTAGCAAAGTGTATGCCGGTCCGAGAGCGGGAGTGACGTCGATGAGCAGGACCATCATGGAGCCGGCTGCCCCGACGCAGGCGGCGCCGATGCCGAAGGTGAGGGCATACAGCCTTTTTACGTCGAGCCCTACCACCAGCGCGCCGGTATAGTTATCGGCGCAGGCACGAATGGCTTTGCCAAGAGGCGCAAACCGAAAGAATGCGAACAAAACAGCGGCAATGAGGATCGTGCCGGCGCCAGCATAAACCTTGGTGGCATCCACGATCACCGGTCCAATCGCGAAGCTGTCGAAGGAATAGGAGGTCTGCACGCTGCGTGCGTCGGGTCCAAAAATGATCAGCAGAACGTTGGTGATGATGATCGCGATGGCGACCAGCAAGATGAACTGGCTATACTCGGGCCGGCTGATGAAGGGATTGATGATGCCCGCCTGCAAGGCGTAGCCGAGC
>DATBYX010000298.1:0-9958 GCA_036513475.1 Xanthobacteraceae bacterium
ATCGAGGTGCTGATCGACCGAGGATACAACGGCCTCACGACAAAGGAAGTTTCGGGGCGGGCCGGCCTTTCCAATGGCGCGCTGGTTCACCACTACGGCACAAAGGCGGAACTGGTCATCGCCGCGACAGAACAGGTTTACGATCGCTGCATCGAAAACGGCGAGAAAATCGCAAACAGCGACAAGGCGAGAAAGCATCCCCTCCAAGCCTACATCGATGATTGCCTGCACGTTTACCTGGGATGGCCCTTCCTCGCCGCGGTGGAAGTGCTTGTCCCAGCACGCACCGATCAAACGCTGATGGTGCAAGTCGACAAATTCATGCAGCACTACCGACACACGATGAACGACGTCTGGCTGGCCGCCTTTCAGCGTGCCGGAATAAACCGCAACGACGCGGCGTTCCTGATGATGGCCACGCTGAACATGATCCGAGGCATGGGCATCAACAGCTTGTGGCAGAAAAACATGCCGCATTACAAAAAGCTGCTTCGAGAGTGGGCCGCAGTGGCCGAGTCCGGTGCGTTCGACGGCAGGCACACCGAGCTGCGCTGAACGATTCACAATGAGGCAAACGACTTCGGAGACAGTTCATGGGAATCCAGCAGAACAACGACCGCATCCAGACCACGCACATCGGCAGCCTGCCGCGGCCTCACGATCTGCTCGACATCATGAAGGCGAAATTCGCCAAGCAGCCTTACGACGACAAGGCGTACCAAGCGAAGCTGTCGAAGGCGGTCGCGGACTGCGTTCGAAAGCAGGTCGATTGCGGCATTGATTTCGTGACCGACGGCGAGTTCTCGAAACCGGGCTTCTTCACCTACATCCAGGAACGCCTCGAAGGCTTCGAGGCGCGTCCGAAGCAGAAGCTGATCCTGTTTCAGAAGGAGGTTTCATCCTTCCCGGAATATTACGCCGAGTATTTCAAGCAGGCCATGATGGGCGGTACGATTGTGCCGATCACTCCGGTCGTTTGCGTGGGGCCGGTAAAATACCGCGGCGAAAGGCTTTTGCAGATCGATATCGAGAACCTCAAGGCTGCGGCCAAAGCGGCCGGCGTTCCCGAAAAAAAGGCATTTCTGCCCGCGACCGCCCCGTCAGGCGTCGGGATCAACGAGTATTACAAAACCGATGAAGAATACTTTCATGCATTGGCAGCCGAACTGAACAAGGAATGCCGGGCGATTGTGGACGCGGGTCTTCTCGTCCAAATCGATGATCCGTTCCTGCCGGACATTTTCTTTGAGCCTGGCCTCGACGACGCTCAGAAGAAGCGACGCGCCCAGATGTATGTCGATGCCACCAATCTCGCCCTGAGCGGGATACCGGCTGACATGGTGCGCTTCCACACCTGCTACGGCATCAACGAAGGGCCGAGACTTTACGAAGCCAGCTTGTCGGACATCATTGAATACGTTTTGAAAATCAACGCCGGTTCCTACAGCTTCGAGGCGGCCAATCCGCGCCACGAGCACGAGTATCATCTCTTCGAGTGCGTGAAGGTTCCGGAAGGCAAGGTCCTTTGCCCGGGCGTCATCACACACGCGAGTAATATCGTGGAGCATCCGGAATGGATTGCGGAGCGCATCATTCGCTTCGCAAATCTGGTCGGCAGGGAAAACGTGATGGCTGGCGCCGATTGCGGGTTCAGCTCGCAGGCGCTCTACCGCACCGAGGTGCATGACACCGTGGTTTGGGAGAAATTCAAGGCGATGCGGGAAGGTGCCGATATCGCCAGTCGAAAACTCTGGCACTGAATCGATCACACCAAACAAGCGCCCGCGAGGCGCAACTCTAGGAGTGCAAAATGCTCAAGCGATTGCTGCTCGGATCGGCCCTACTCACCGTCGCCGTCCTTGCTGCGAAGGCGCAGAACGACATCAAGATCGGGTTTGTCACGACATTCAGCGGGGCGATGGCGGTCGTCGGCACCGATATGCGCGACGCATTTGAACTCGCGCTCGATCATCTGGACCGCAAGATGGCAGGCCGGAACGTCACGATGATCTATGAGGATGACGGCCTGAAGCCGGAACAAGGAAAGCAGAAGACGGACAAGCTGATCCAATCCGATAAGGTCAATTTTCTCACCGGTTACATGATGTCGCATATTTTGTTGGCATCGGTGAAGTCCGCCATCGATGCGGAAACCTTCCTGATCAGTGCCAATGCCGGGCCATCGCAGATCGCGGGGGAATCTTGCTCGCCTTGGTTTTTCAGCACCTCGTGGCAGGGCGATCAGGTGCCACAGGCGGTCGGTGAGTACATGAATCAGAAGGGGGTCAAGACCGCCTACCTATTGGCTCCGAACTACGCCGCCGGCAAAGATGTGTTGGCGGGGGTTAAAGCCAATTTCAAAGGCCAGATCGTCGGCGAGGACTATACGAAATGGCCCGACCAGCTCGACTTTTCAGTGGAGCTCAGCAAGGTGCGCAACATCAAACCGGATGCCGTCTTTGCGTTCTATCCAGGCGCGGCAGGCATTCAATTCCTGACACAGTATTCGCAGTCGGGCCTACGTGGGCAGATCCCGCTCTATACGTCCTTCATCGTCGACGCCCTCTCATTGCCGCGCTTGACCGATCTTGCTCTCAACGTACCAGGGGCACAGCATTGGGTCATCGACCTTCCGAATGACGCCAACAAGAAGTTCGTCGCTGACTTCAAAAGGAAATACGATCGCAATCCATCCTTTTACGCCGCCCAGGCTTACGATTCGGCGATGCTGATCGACAGCGCAGTCAAAGCGGTCGGTGGCGATATAACCAAGAAAGACGCCATGCGCGATGCCATGCGCAAGGCGAATTATGCGTCCGTGCGTGGGTCTTACAAATACGGAAACAACCACTTCCCCATACAAAACTTCTATCTCCAAGAGGCGGTTAAGGATGATGCTGGCACGTTCACACTCAAGACCACTGCGCTGGCGTTGAAGGACCATCAGGATCGCTATCATGAGCTTTGCAAAATGAAATGGTAACAGAAATTCCGGGGCGGCAGCCTCCGGTTGCGAATTGCTGATCGAATGATTGCGATCGGAGTCTGGTTTGGGTCTCACTTCCTGCCCTTAGCGCGCCGCAACATTGAGCGGGGCTTCACCTCAATCAGCGGACATGCCGCGGCAGGCGCTAGACCTCGATCAGGCGCTCCGCCCTCAAGCTGCTCTCCTTCCTCTTCCACTTCTCTCCGTACATACCGAGCTCACCTGATCCGTTCCCAGGTGATCTCGAGTTTCGAGTTCGGCGATCTCAGGATCAGCCGATCGCCGACGAACTCGTACTTGCGCTCCAAATCACCGGAGTCGCCCGGCTGGATGCTGGCCTGCCGGTGGTGCGTCAGGGTGCGGGCCTTCTCGTCAATCGTATAGCTGCCGAAATAGGCAATGTAGTCTGTCACCGCGATCTTGGCCTCCTCGGCCGTCATCGCCGCACCCGCCCTCTTGCGCGCGACGTCGGGAGCGATCTGCACCGACATCTCGCCGTGCGGGCCGTAGTAGATTATGCCCTTGGGATTGTTGCCTCTCGGTTTGTTCACGCCATCGATTGTGGTGCCGACATAGCGCCATGCGCCAACGAGCTTTTTTGCAATCTCGCCGGTCATCTGTTGATCCCCAGTCATCTCTATCACCGCTCGCGCCGGCAACACCCAGCGGAACGCGACGGCCGCCAGCAGCGTCGCGAGCAAGCTCCTGCGTACGCGATCCCCGCGCCCGCCGTCCACCTTGAGATGTCTCATCTTAGTCCTCTCGCGCTGTGGGGCGCATCTATGAGGACCGCCACGCCCTGCCACATCTGCGCTGGTTTTGGTCCATCAGGTGTACGCCGATCTCAAGCGGGGCATCAATACGAGCGGGCGCCGCGGCGAGCCTGGATGAGGCTAAAGCGCAATTCCTACCGAAATGGCAGAGGTGCGTCGGTGTCCTGCTTCAGCGCCTTCGTGTCTTCGTGCAGCTTCTCGCTCACCCCGATAATGGCCTTGAGCGGCGTGCGCAGCTACAGTTGGCGACTCGGGTTGGATTGAATTCCGCGACTTCGCCGGATAGGCCGGGTACGTGCGCGCACCTCTGTGAAGGACAACTTTGGTAAGACTCGCCTATTTGAGGCCGGCAGCGCGAAAGGCTTCGGCGTATTTTTTCATTGTGTCGTGAGAGGCCCAGACTGCATTTTGCTGGATCCAGCTCTGCGATATTTCAGGCAATACGCGTTTGAGTGTCCGAAGGGCCCGCTGGGCGTCGTTGATCTCTCCATGGAGAGCCAGGTTCATGACCAGACCGCGGTACGCGGTCGGTGAGCTCGGCGTCTCAAGAATTGCTCGTCGAGCAAATTCTACTCCCTCATTGTAACGCCCGCGTGCGAAAGAGCCCGTGGAACGCACATTGTTGGCTGCACCGGGGTAGGCGCGAGCCAGCAGATCCCTTTGTGCCAGGCGTTCCGCCATGTCCGCATGTGGAAAAACCTGATCGCAGTGGCCGGCATACGCAGAGGCAAGTGCGAGGTAATAATGGCCGGTGGCAAGATTCGAGTTGAGAGTGATAGCACGCGTGCACGGCGCCATTGCTTCTTCCGGGTGCTGCCAGATAAGGGCATATCCCAGGGCAGCGTGAGCCCACGGCTCGTAAGGATTCAACGCTATCGCTTTATGAGCTAAGTCCGCTGCCAGCGGGACCGTGTCACGCCGATTCACCCAGCCCATATGGAGGCGGAATGTAGTGGCGATCGATAATAAGCTGTGAGCCTGCGCCGATTCGTTCTCGAGCGAAACAGCCTTCTGCAAAAGACTCTGCGCTTTGCAGGCATTGATTTTCTCGCGACTGCTCATCAGCCACAAGGCTCGGACCATGCACTCCCAGGCATTCAGGACTTCGGGGCTTTTACGTTCCGCTCGAATCCACTCGCAGATATAGAGCTGTGGTTCGATCGCCGTCATCACCTTGTCGCAGATTTCGGCCTGCGCCGCGAACGCGCTGCCAATCTCTGCATCGTACTGTTCGGCCCAGATGTGCTGGTCGAGTAGACCATCCACGAGCTGCACGGCAATGCGGGCGTGATCCCCTCCGTTCCGGGTGCTGCCTTGCAGGAGGTAGCGCACTCCGAGCTCCCGCGCGATTTGTCTCGTGCCGATTGCTTGACCCTTGTACGCAAAGCACGACGCTCGGGAAGCGACGACCAGCCAGCCGACTTTCGAGAGAGCGGTTATCAGCTCCGCAGTCATGCCGTCGGCAAACGGTTCTTGCCGGCAATCGCCCGTGATATTTGCGAACGCAAGAACGGCAATACGCGGGCCATCCAGCAGCGTCAGCCCGACGCTTCGACCCTGTTCGAACGTATGCGCTGCTGGAGCGCTTGGCGCCCTTTCTTCCTGGACCTCGCCAACAAAGCGATATCCTTTGGTGCGAATCGTCTTGATCAGGCGTTGCTCGGCGCCATCGTCGCCTATGGCCCGCCGGGCTGTGTTGATGCGGGTATTGAGCGCCGCCTCCGAAACAATCCGTCCATGCCAAACCGCGTTGAGGATGTCGTCTCTGGTGACGACCCGATGGCGGTTGCGAATCAGGTAGTCCAACAGATCGAAGGTCTGCGGCTCGACCGGACAAAGCACCCCGCTGCGGCATAATTCACGCCGCTCCGTATCGAGTATATTACCCTCGAACCGATGGATCACGCCTGATCTCCAATACGGCCAACCCGCCCAAGTCGGCTCCGTGGAAAAATCAATAGCGTCTTTAGCTCGCCGTTAGGTGCTCTGAAGGCAGGTCTGTTCGTGTTCAGCTAGAACATACCAGAACTAGGGTTGGCGGATGTGAACTAGCTCACACTTGAATTTTGGCTGCGAGGCCAAAGTTTCAGCTTGCTGCACAAATCGCGAGCAAAGTCGCCTGTCTGGACTCGGCGAGTCGATGCTGGGAACAGGGTTGGGAGCCTTCATGGCCGAAGCTGAGATAATTCGCCTGCACATAGCACGCTCCACCCCCAAACGGGTGGTGACAGACTCATCTAACAATGATTTTGTGCGGCCACCTAACCTGTTCGGTCGGCCTTGAAGAACGCCGTTGGCAAATGGCTCACGCGCTACGATCGGGGACAAAGGAGATCAACATGATCAAAATTAGTCTGGTCCTCGTCTCGCTGGGAATTGCTGCCGCCATCGTGCTCTGGCCGAAGTCGCCGGCAGTCACGGCAACCCCGACGGCTCCGAGCATCTCAATTCAAGAGCTGCATAGGCTCATCCCGCTCCATGGCCTGCCAGTCCAGCAACTCGAGGATCAAAGTCTTGTCTATTCGGGTTCCGCCGAGCAAACGAGATAACACTTTTCACCTGATCGCATGCTCTTTGCTGGAGAACTCCAGCTTTCATCCTACCCTCAAATCTGGATGCTCAGCATCGCCGAGGACCACTAGCTTCTGAACTCTGGGCTGCAACGGACAATCCCGTCCGTGCGGCCGCCATTATCGCGTTGATTGCGTACCCATGCACAAGGAGTTGGAGAATGGCCAAGCAAGCCGGAATTGCGCCGTCGACGCAGTTATTGGAAGACCCCGCAGGACGCGAACTGCTTTGGGATCAGCTGCTTCAGAGTGCGCCCGACCCACAGCTCGTCGCCTTGTTCCTGTTCTCCATGATTGGGCTTCTCGTCTCGTTATGCTTGACGGTTTTCTTTGACATGCCTGCGGCTGAAACTTTACTGGCGATGCCGGGGTGAAGAGCAGCGTCAAAGAATTGTCAATGTTTTTTCATGCGCACGCCTGCGCAGGACAGATGACAACGCTCGAAGCTTATCAAAATGTGACCTGCGTCACATTGGTTCCGAGCATTTTAGCTTAGGATCGATGTACCGGAACTCTGGAGGAATACCTTGGCATGCCGGAGTGAATCCCCGGAATCAGGTGCGGGACGCATCGCATCCTACTCTGTAACACGAGGAGACAAACATGAGTCAGCAGCAGCTTTCGATCGACGCCGGCCTCGTCAAGGGCTCGGACAGCCAAACCAACATTCGCAGCTTCGTGCCTTGGATTTTCCTTCTCGGCTGCGCGATCATCACTTTCGCCGTCCTGATAGCGGACGCGTCGTTCACTCCGGAACAGCGGATGGAAACTTTTCTGCGATCAGGAATGTACCCGTAGAATCAATGGCCACTGCAATCGTACGAGCCGCGTAACTGCTCGGTTGGTCATTGATGTACCGACCACCGAGACGATGAGCGGACAGCGAACCTCGCGCGCTTGAATTGCTGAACAAGGTCATGGGTACGCACGCTCAACACTTCAGGGTGTGTTTCTACCCTTCGGGGCTTAGCTTTGCGAGGAGCCAGAACAAGCGTCAAGTTTCTCATTGAATGTGACGAAGGTCACTTTCAATTGATTGCGGGCCGCTCGCGTAGAGGAATAGGCACGAACTAATACTAATAAGTGATGGATACCACATGATTCGAAGGTCTCTCAGTTGCGACTGGACGGAAGACGACCGGCTTACGCGCGCCAAGTGGATGCGCGGAGTAGGAATCTTCTACGGATGCATAGCACTCGTTGTCTTGGCAGTCATCGCGTTCAGTAACCCGTCGCGCGTTACGCCGAACGCGGCTACGGAGCACCAGACTTGGCGTGGCGATTTGTCCGGCGAGCGGGTGATCGCAATGCCGACGTGTCCCGGAAAGCGCGATGAAAGCTGTACCAGCCCGCAAACCGGAGAGTGAACATACGGGGGTAGAAAGAGCGATGAACAGGCGCGTTTACCTCAACCCGGTTCTGGCGCGCCGCCATCTCAGCAAAGACTCGGGTCGCCCTCTTCTCGGCTCGACGCTCCTGCTTAGCGGCGAGCCTGGACACGGCACCGAGGATGTCGCGTCGATGATGCCGAATCAAAGCATCGCAGCGTCCGAGAGCTCGTCGACCTTCCGTGACGATTGGGTGCCCTCCGTGGCCTATCGAAAACGCCTTCTTCTGGTTTTTCTACCCTTCGCCGGCGGGTATTACTTGTCTTACCTCTGCAGGTCCATCAACGCTGTCATCTCGGCCGAGCTCTCGTCCAGCATGGATTTGCGCGCTTCCGACCTCGGCCTCCTCACCTCAGTCTACTTCCTCTCGTTTGCGGCCATGCAACTACCCATCGGCATCGCGCTCGATCGCTACGGGCCGCGGCGGGTGCAAGGTGTATTGCTGCTCCTTGCTGCAGTGGGCGCGGCCATCTTTGGCGCCGCCCACAGCCTCTCAGCCTTCGTCATCGGTCGCGCGCTGATTGGGCTGGGTGTCGCCGCTGCCCTGATCTCTGGCCTCAAGGCACTCGTCCAATGGTTTCCGAAAGAGCGGCTGCCGCTCCTCAACGGATGCTTTATCATGATGGGAGCACTGGGCGCGGTGACGGCAACCGCGCCGGCCGAGCTGCTCGTGGCCTGGGCTGGATGGCGCGCCCTCTTCGCGGTGCTGGCCGTGGCAACCGGCGCATGCGCCGCCCTCGTCGTTCTCGTATCGCCGGAGACCCCGCGCGACAGCGCAAAACCGCGCTGCCGCGGTCTCCTCGGCCTGAAGGTCATTTACACTGATGCTCGGTTTTGGCGGCTCGCGCCGCTCTCGACCATGTGCATCAGCACGGCCTGGGCCTTGCAAGGATTGTGGGCGGGGCCGTGGCTCGCGGATGTGGAGAATCTCGGCCATCCCGAGATCGTGCGGCACCTGTTGGTCATGGCGCTTGCGCTGTGCGGTGGCGCGCTTGTGCTGGGCACCGCCGCTGACCGGCTTCGACGCCGCGGCGTGCGCATGCAGGTGGTCCTGGTCTTCGTGGCCATCATGTTCATTCTGGCCCAGATTGCCCTCATCGTTCGCTTGCCGGTGCCATCGTACGCGGTCTGGGCGATGGTGGCGAGCGTGGGCGCCGCGACGGTTCTCAGCTTTACGATTATCGCCGAGTATTTCCCCAGCGAAATGAACGGTCAGGCCAGTGCCGCTCTGAACATCTTTCACATCGGCGGAGCCTTTGTCCTACAGTATGCAATCGGTCTCATCATTGAGATCTGGGGCAGTAACGGTGGACACTACCCGCCCTTAGCGTATCAAACCGCTTTCGCGATCGTCATCTGCTTTCAGCTGGCAGCGTTTATCTGGTTCTTAAGCTCAGAGTTTCTGAGCGTACAGGCTTTCCACGTCATGATTTCGTCATTCCGGAGCCCGAGCACAGCGAAGGAGCCCGGAGTCCTGTAAGCACGAATTGAGCTTGCTGGATTCCAGGATCGTCGCTCTGCGGCGCCCTGGAATCGCGTGAATGAGAAGTTACGTAGCGTCGGCAAAGGCGCGTTTTGGCGCGCCGTGCCCACGCGCCTTGCCGCGTCCTGCAGGCGGTCCTGAGGGGAACCATGACACGCGTCGATTTCTTAGGGTACGCCGCATCAGCAACTGTGCTAGCCACTTTTTGTATGAGCACCATGACCCCGTTACGAGTAACCGCGATCCTGAGTAATATTCTATTCAGTCTGTTCGGCTTATGGACACATATCTATCCGGTCATGCTCCTGCACTTGATACTGCTTCCCGTAAACATTGCTCGCCTCGTGCAGATCCGTCAGGTGGTTCGCGGGATCTCGCAAAATGCCGATCTCTCGATGCAGAGCATCTTGCCCCTGATGGTGCGTCGAAGGTTCCCTGCTGGTGAAACACTGATGCGAAAGGGGGAACAGGCCGATAGACTGTTCTATCTGGTTGACGGTCAAGTCGAAGTCATTGAGATCAGAAAGACGCTCTCCTCAGGGACAGTTATCGGAGAAATCGGCGTCTTTGCTCGCCACCAGCAGCGAATCGCCACTGTGGTGTGCCTGAGTGACTGTGAGCTATACGAACTGAGCGCAAGCAAGGCGAAGGAATTGTATTATCAGGATCCATCATTCGGATATGCCGTGCTTCAAACGATCATCGCGCGACTGATTGAGAATATGGCGCCCGCAAATCCGATGGCCGCCAATTCCCAC
>DATBYX010000299.1:0-16141 GCA_036513475.1 Xanthobacteraceae bacterium
GTGCTCGAGCTCAAGGGCTTGTCCAGGAGCTTCGGGGGCTTGCGCGCCGTGGACGACGTCACGCTGAAAATCATGCGGGGAGACCGCAAAGCCATCATCGGCCCGAACGGTGCAGGCAAGACCACGTTGTTCAACCTGATAACAGGAATCTTTCCCGCGTCGTCGGGACAGATTCTGCTGTTCGGCAAGGACGTCACGCGCTGGCCCAGTCATCGCCGCACGGCCATGGGAATGGCAAGGACGTTCCAGGTGACCCACCTCTTTCCCAGGCTCACCGTGCTCGACAACGTTCTGCTCGCGATTGCGGGCTTGCGCAGAGCGAAATTCGTAATGTGGCGATTGCTGTCCTCGTATAGCGAGATGTACGCGAAGGCGCATGCGCTGCTCGCGCGATCCGGATTTCTCGAGCGCAAGGATATTCCGGTTCGTTTTCTTTCGCATGGCGAGCAACGCCAGCTCGAGATCGTTCTGGGTCTCGCCAGCGACCCGAAAATCCTGCTGCTGGACGAGCCGGCCGCGGGGCTGTCCTCGGGCGAGTCGACCGAGATGTCGAATTTTCTGCGCGGGCTTGATCCCGATCTCGCAATTCTCCTGATCGAGCATGACATGGATGTTGTGTTCGATGTGGCCGACGAGATTTCGGTGCTGCATTTCGGACAGGTTCTGGAGACCGGGACGGCGGCGCAAATCCATGCCAGCAAGAGGGTCCAGGAAATCTATCTTGGCTCGGGATGATGCATGCCGATTTTGCAGGTAGAGGACATTCACACCTATTACGGGGACGCCTACGTGCTCCACGGCGTGCACCTCGATGTCGAGCAGGGGCAGATCCTGGGGGTGCTTGGGCGCAACGGCGTGGGCAAGAGCACGCTCGTCAACTCGATCGTCGGCTTCAATCCGCCGCGGCGCGGCAAGATCATCTTCAAGGGCGTCGATATCACCCGCATTGCGTCGTTCGAAACCGTGCGCAGCGGCATGGGACTGGTTCCCCAAGGCCGTCGCGTGTTTCCCACCCTTAGCGTGCAGGAGAATTTGGAGGTGGCCGAGCGCAGTGTCGAGCGCCACGGTTGGAACCTGCGCCGTGTCTATGGGCTGTTTCCACGCCTGGAGGAAAGGCGCAGCCAGCGCGCCAGGACGCTCTCAGGCGGCGAGCAGCAGATGCTCGCGATCGGCCGCGCGCTCATGACTAACCCCGATTGTCTGATCATGGACGAGCCTTCCGAGGGGCTTGCTCCCATCATCATTCAAGGGCTGTGGGAGGCGATCGCAAAGCTCAAGCAGCAGGGTCTTTCCATTCTGCTCGTGGAGCAGAACGCGCATCTCGCGCTAAAGCTTGTGGATTATATGCACGTGATGAGCAAGGGGCGGGTGGTCTACTCCGCGCCGCCGCAGGAGCTCGCCGGCAACGAAGAGATCAAGTCGACCTTCCTCGGCATCTGATGCGGCGCTCTGCGGTCTGTTTGGATTTTGCGCAGGCGCAATCCGGCCTGGGGGATTTTCAATCCGCCTCTACAAAAGGTACCCGATCCGTAGGGGCGAGGTATGCCTCGCCCCTCTGCGCATTCCCGCTGGCAGGACGACGCAACCAGGGCGACGCATGCGTCGCCCCTACGAAGGTTTTGAGGCGGGAGGCGCCGAGCTCAGTGTAGCAGGTTGTCGCGCAGCGTGGGGCCGAGATACTGCCGCCGGCCGAGGCCGCGGCGCTGAAGCTCAGGCACGACCAGATCGACGAACTCCCGCAGGTTTCCGGGCGCGGAGAAGCCCCGCCCCAGCATGAAGCCGCCATTGGCCCCGGTCTCGCGGTGCCACTCCTCCAGCTGGTCAGCGATCATCTCGGGCGTGCCGCCGGCGACCAGGATGCGCTCGGTCATGAATTTTCTGCCGAGCTGCTCGACGGTCAGCTCCGGATCGGTAGTTTTCAGGATCTCCTCGAAGCTCCCCCAGTGCACGTTCTGCGCCTTGACCTCGTCGGCCACGTCGATCAGCCGCATGTCGCGGCGCAGGAGCGAGAAGTCGAGCCCGTACATGGAGGAGAGCTCGATCAGTCCCGCTTCCGGCGGGATCGCGTCGAGGTAGGCGCGCTCCTTCTCCCGCGCGGCGGCCGCCGATTCCGCAACCTGCACCCGCACCGACCAGAGGATGCCGCAATCGCGCGGCGTGCGCCCGGCCTTCGACAGCTTTGCGTCGAGCGCGGCGCGGTGCTCTTTCATGCTGGGCAGCGTGCGGCGGGTAGAGAATTGCAGGTCGGCGTACGTTGCGGCGAGCTCCATGCCCGGACCCGACTGCCCCGCCTGGATGATCACGGGGCGGCCCTGGGGTGACGGCAGTGCCGGCAAAGGTCCGCGCACGTTGTAATAGCGGCCGCGGAAGTCCAGTACGTGCACCTTCTGCGGATCGGCAAACACGCCGCTCTCGCGATCGAGAACGATCGCGTCGGGCTCGACGCTGTCCCACAACGCCCGCACGACCTGGAGATGCTCCTGCGCGCGCTCATAGCGGGCGTCGTGCTCGATCAGCTTGTCGTAACCCCAGTTCGCCGCCTCGTTTTTCGAGCGCGAGGTGACGGCATTCCAGGCAATGCGCCCGCCGGTGACGTGATCGAGCGCGTTGAACAGGCGCGCGATGTAGAAGGGATGATGATACGTGGTGGACATGGTGATGCCGAAACCGACTCCTTGCGCCGCCCGCGCCATGCACGGAATCATCGGCATCATGTCGTGCCATGGCCACTTCACCCCGTAGCGCACCGCGGTGTGGTGATCGCCCCCGTATTCCTCGGAGGTGCCGGCGGAGTCGCCGAAGAACAACAAATCGAAGATGCCGCGCGCCGCGATGCGCGCGACGTCCTCGTAAAAGTCGGGACGGCTGTAATAGGAGTAGCCGGACCAGGAGCCCGGCATTCTCCAGAGGTAGTCGGTGTGAAAGAACGAGAGATCGGCGGCGAGGTGGATGAGCTCAGACTGGCACATGCTACAGCGCGTTCCGGTGTATCGATCAGCAGCGCCACGTACTCGGTCTGCTCCCTCTCCCCGTGTTTACGGGGAGAGGGAGCAGCGGTGGCTCACTCGACGGCGACCTTGGGCAGGAACTCGCTCGCGTAGACGTCGTCAGGGGTGATCGCGGGATCCACCTTCTGGAACTGCGCGATCAGCTTGATGGTGTCGGCCATCTTGTCGCGCTCGATGAAGCCCAGTCCGTTCTTGCGCGAGCGGTCGGTCAGAATGAGCGGCTGCGCCACCTCCCACTGCTGCAGCGCGATGTCCCGGCTGGTCTCGGGATAGTTCTTCACGAACGCGTCGGCGGCAGCCTGCGGGTTCTTGATCGCGGAGGCGTAGCCTTGCATGGTCGCAAGCGCCATGTGACGGACCATGTCGGGCCGCTTGGCCATGGTCTCGTCGCTGGCAATCACTCCGAGCGAATAGTAGTTGATGCCGTAGTCGCTGAACACGAATCGCCCGATCTCGAGTCCCGTCTTGCTTGCGGCGCTGCGGATGGCGGGCTCCTCGTTCACGAAGCCCACGATCGAGTCCACGCTCTTTGCCACCAGGCTCGCATATTTGGCCGACGGCGACATGTTGACGATCTCCATCTTCTTGTTGTCGAACCCGGCATTGGCCGCGAAGATGGGAAGAAAGTTCACGGTCGCTTCGCCTGCCGTCGCGCCGATGGTGCGCCCTTCGAGGTCCTTCGGTTTGGCGATTCCCTGGCCCTTGATGAAGAAGATCGCGTCGGGCGAGCGCTCATAGAGCGTTGCGACCTGCTTGACCTTGAGCCCGTTGCTGCGCCCGACGATCACGGAAGCGGCGTCGGCTATGCCGATGTCGGCGGTGCCGGTGGAGACGCGCTTGGCGGTATCGCCCGACCCGTAGCCGCGCTGCACGTCGACGTCGAGATTGGCGGCGCGATAGAGCCCCTGCTCCTTCGCTGCGAACACGCCGAAATTGTTGCCATTGGCGATCCACTGCAGGGAGAAGATGATCTTCTCCTGTGCGCTCGCCGCGGCGTTCGCGGCGAGCATCAGCGCCGCGGTGAGGATGATGCTGCGAACAACGGTGGTGCGAACTGAGTTCATGCGATTTTCCCTCCGGGTGTTCGCGACGTCGGCGCCGCTGTGTGTCAATGTCGAAGCACCAGCTACACATACTCCAGACCGACGAGGCGGCCAATGCGATCGACGAGCTGCATGAAGGGAAGCGACACTCGCATGGCGGGCTCGCGCGGGCGCGGCAGCGTAACGGCGACGATGTCGAGGATGTGCGCGGGGCGCGCGCCCAGCACAATGACACGGTCGGAGAGATAGACTGCCTCGGGGATGCTGTGGGTGATGAGGAGGCTTGTCTTGCGCCGCTCGCTCCAGATGCGCAGAAGCTCGGTATTGAGCTGGTTGCGGGTCATGATGTCGAGCGCGCTGAACGGCTCATCCAGAAGGAGGATGGCCGGATCGTGCACGAGCGCGCGGGCGATGCCGACGCGCTGCTGCATGCCGCCGGAAAGCTCGCGCGGATAGCGTAACGCAAACTCCGCAAGCCCCACGAGCTTAAGGAGCTCGTGCGCGCGCTTGCGGCTCGCACTGCGTTCGAGGCCGAGGATCTCCGTCGGCAGCAGCACGTTGTCGAGCGCGGTGCGCCATTGCATGAGCGCAGGGACCTGGAACACGAGTCCGATCTTGCGCTGGGGTCCGGACACCGCAACCCCGTCGACCGCAACCGCACCGCTTGTCGGTGCGGTCAACCCCGCGACGATCCGCATCAGCGTGGTCTTGCCGCAGCCGCTGGGCCCGAGAACGGAGACGAATTCCCCGGGCTCGACGCGGAAATTCAGCCGCTCCAGCGCGGGGATCTCGGCGTCGGCGGTGACAAAGGTCTTGGAGAGATCGCTGACCTCTATGGCGGCGGTGCCCGGCATCAGCCGTGTCCTGGGCGCGGCGCGCAGGGTGGGCAAAGGCGCGCCCGTGCCGTAACTCCGGCCGTGCAAAGACTCGCGCGCCGTGCCCACGTGCCTCCCGTCGCCCGCGTGGGCACGACGCGCGCATGGCTTTGTGCGCGCGGAAGGACATGTGCAGCGCGCGCCTTTGCCCACCCTACGCAATGGGGGCTCGGGTCACATCGCATGACCTGCGGCCGGGGCCGGCGCGGAGGGGGCGTGCCATGGAATGAGCATGCGCTCGAACATCTCGACAATAGCGTAGAGCGCAATCCCCGCGGCCGAGAGGAGAAAGATCGCGGCAAAGGCGAGCGGGGTGTCGAGCTCCTGGTTGGCGACGATGATGAGATAGCCGAGGCCGCGGTTACCGCCGACGAACTCGCCGATGATCGCGCCGATGATGGCCAGCGTCACTGCGACCTTCATGCCGCTGAACAGCTCCGGCAGGGCGGAGGGGATCCGAAACTTCCAGAAGGTCTGCCAGCGGCTTGCCTGCAGCGAGTGGCCGAGGTCGAGGAGCTCGGGCTGTACCGAGGCAAGCCCCGAGGCGCCGTTGACCACGATCGGGAAGAAGGCGACCAGGAAGGCCACCAGCACCTTGGGAAAGAGGCCGTAGCCGAACCAGATGAGGAGGAGGGGAGCGATCGCCACTTTCGGGACGAGCTGCGCTACGAGAAGGAGCGGCATGACGATATCGCGCAGCTTCGGGATCACCACGATGATCGCGGCGCACAGGATCCCGAACACCACGGCGAGCAGGAACCCGGCGGTGGTCTCATAGAGCGTGGTCCAGGTGTGGATGAGATAGAGGTCGCGCTTCTCGTACAGGCGCCAGGCGACCTGGCTGGGTGCAGGGACAAGGAACACCGGGATGTTGAGCGCGCGGCATAGAAGCTCCCACGTCGCGACCAGCGCAACGAGCGTGAGGCTCAGCTTGAGAGCGCGGTGGAAGGAAGCGGATGGCATTTTTACGGTAAGGTAATGCGCATTTACCCACAGTGAATCACTAGGCTACAGCGCGTTCCGCTTAAGTTGAAGCATGCGGCGCCTTTGTTCCGCCCTCATCCTGAGGAGGGCGCATGCCTGCATGCGCCCGTCTCGAAGGAGGAAGTGGCCCCGACCCCATGCTTCGAGACGCGTCGCAGCGCGCATGCGATCGAGCAAGCTGCGTGTCCTCGTGCGCGCTGCGACGCTCCTCAGCATGAGGTCGGGAATTTTGGCGGCGGGATTCAACGACCTAAATGTGCGTTAGGCCGCCGCGTAGGCGACGACCTTGAGCGGCGTCGGATTGAAGCCGTTGCAGGGGTTCTTGTCCTGGGGGCAGTTGGAGATCGCGACGAACACGTCCATGTCGGCGCGAAACTCGATGTAGTCTCCGGGCTTGGAGTCCGGCTCCTCGATCTCGTAGCGGCCGTCCTCGTATTGCACCACCTTCATGAACGGGCAGAACGCCCCGGGGATATCCTTCTGGGTAATCCCCAGCGGCTTGGCGGCGAGCGTCAGGTTCTCCCGGCAATTGCGGGTGCCGTGCAGGCCGTAGCGCCGGAAATTCGCAGGCTCGTTGCAGCAGCCGCCCGAGGCGTGATGGGTGCCCACGGTGTCATCGACGATAGTGAGCATCTCGTTGCCTTCGTCCGAATAGAGCACGTTGCCGGTGGTGAGCTTCCAGCGCTTCTGGATGAGCCGCGAATTGTTGCAGGAGAGCTTCTCCGCGGGGTCTTTCAGATTGAAGCAGACCATATCGGGCACCTGCTTGCCCTCGACGTCGATGATGCGCAGGCGCTGGCCCTTGCGCAGCTCGATGCCGAGATACTCCTTCGGCGGGATGATCTGTTCCTTGACGATCGTTGCGGAAGGCCTGGTTGCGGTGATGGTGGTCATGCCTGCCTCTCTCTTGTGACGGGGCGGCGAGAATGACACAGGTCGCGAGGGTGGGCAAAGCCGTGGTTCACGCGGCCTCTCGCCGTTGCGGGCGGGTTATTTATATTAGCCGGCAAGTCGCTTCGAGCGACTTGCGGCGTAACCCGCCGCTTGCCCAGGCGGCGGATTAGCTTCGCTGACGCTCCGCTAATCCGTCCTACACAGTTCCGACCGCCGCACCCGGATTTCGCAGGGGCTCCATCCGGGCTACGATGGTCGACGCGCATTTGGAGATCAAAGTCATGGTGGGCTCATAGGAGCGCTCGGCATGATCGAGAGCATCAGTGCGGTCACGCTCGCGACCCACGACATGGGGCGCGCGGTGCGTTTTTATCGCACGCTGGGATTCGAGCTCCTTTATGGCGGCGAGGACGCGCAGTTCACCAGCTTGCGGGCCGGAACGGGCTATCTCAATCTGATCGCGCAGCCGGCTGAGCGGCGCTGGTCGTGGTGGGGCCGCGTGATCTTCTACGATTCCGACGTCGATGCGCTGCATGCCCGCGCCATCGCTGCCGGCTACCGCCCCGACAGCGAGCCGCGGGACGCGCAATGGGGCGAGCGCTTTTTTCACATCACCGACCCGGACGGGCATGAGCTCAGCTTCGCTTGGCCGCTGCGCTGAGCATCTCGCGCCCTTCGTAGGGGCGACGCATTGCGTCGCCCTCCATCCCCAACACCGCAAGCGGAAAAAGGGCGAGGCAATGCCCCGCCCCTACGGATCGGGACACCTTTTGCAACCCGCGCCTACTTGCCGGGGGCGAGCTCCTGCAGGAGCGGGTTCCACAACTGCTGCTGGCCGTGCACGAAGGCGAGCACCTCCGCAGGTGTCATCGGCTGCACGTAGCCGCCGCGCAGCGCGAGCTGCTGTTTGACCTCTGGTTGCTCGAGCACCTTGCGCAGGTCGTCGGCGACCTTGCCCACGATCGCATCCGGCGTGTGCAGCGGCGCGGCAAGGCCCTGCCATCCCGCGGCCTCGAAGCCGGGGAGCGTCTCCGCCACCGCCGGCAAATCGGGAAAATCGGGCAGGCGCCGGGGAGAGCCCACCGCGATCGCCTTGATCGCGCCGGCCCCGATGGCGCCCGCGAGTCCGGGATAGCCTTCGATGATCACGCCAATGCGTCCGGCGATCACGTCGTTGAGCGCGTGACTCGGCCCGCCGGAATAGGGCACGAGGACGAGCTTGATGCCGGCACGGCGCGCGATGCGCTCGCCGGTAAGATGCGTGATCCGGCCGATGCCGGTTGCGGCATACGAGATCTCTCCGGGCCGCTTTTTCGCGAGCGCGATCAGCTCCGGCAGCGTGCTCACGCCGAGCGCCGGGGCGACCGCGACGAACATGGGCTGCACGATCACCGAACCGATAGGGACGAAGTCGCGCGGCAGCTCGAGCGGCAGGTTTGCCGCCTTGCCCGGCACGTCGAGGAACAACGAGAGCGCGGGCATGAACAGGGTGTAGCCGTCAGGCTCGGCGCTAGCCGCGACCCGCGCCGAGATGGCGCCTCCCGCGCCGGGTTGATTGACGATGACGACCTGCTGGCCCCAGATATGCCCGAGGCGATCGCCGATGATGCGCAAGGCCGAATCCACGGCGCTCCCAGGCGCCGAATCAGAGATGATCTTTACCGGCCGGTCCGGATAATTCTGGGCGTCCGCGGAGCTCGCGGCGATGCCCGTAAGCGCCGCGAAGAGCGCGCCACGCCAAAACGCGTGCTGTTGCATCTCCACCTCCAAGCGCTTCCATCTTCGTAGGGGCGAGCACTGCCTCGCCCACTTTTGCTATAGAGAGGGCGACGCAATGCGTCGCCCCTAGACGCCGTAGCCCTGATTGCTCTTCGCAATCCGGGACCGGCATTCCCGGATTTCGCAAGAGCTCATCCGGGCTACATGCGCGCTGTGAGCCTAGCCGAAACAGGCGAGCACGGCGAACGCGACGACGCAGTTCCGGCCCAGGCCGTGAGCAAGTCCGCAATGCGCCGGTGTCGCATATCTGCATCCAATACAGGTATGTGGCTCGTTGCTCCTCGTTAACCGCGTTATGGTTAATGTTTGATTGCCACCTCTCTTCGTAGGGGCGAGGCATGCCTCGCGCTCTTTCCGCTTGCGGTGCTGGGGATACAGGGCGACGCATGCGTCGCCCCTACGAAGGATGGGCCGTCGTGATGCGGAGAGTCACTCCGCCGTGGCGCCGGAGAGCGCGACGAGGTCCGCCCATTTCGGCAGCTCGGCGGCGATGAACGCCGCAAAATCGGCGGGCGAGCCGGGTTTCACGATCGCGCTGAATCGCGCCAGGTTCTCCTGCATCTCGGCCGAGCGCAGGCCATTGTTGATGGCCTGGTTCAGCGTCTCGACCACCTCCGCCGACGTGCCGGCGGGCGCGACCACGCCGGTCCAGGCGTCGTTGGTGAAATCGGGAAATCCGCTCTCGCGCAGCGTCGGCACATCGGGCAGCGCCGGCCAGCGCTGGGCGCGCGCCACCCCGAGCGCCCGCAGCTTGCCGTCCTTGATGAGCGGATAAAGCCCGACCATGGCATCGATGGTGAAATGCGTCTGCCCCGCAAGGAGATCGGTGACGGAGGCGGCGGAGCCCTTGTACGGGATATAGGTTACCTCGATGCCGGCCCGGACCTTGAGGAGCGTGCTCAGCAGGTGAGGCGGCGTGCCGATCGCCGCGCCGTAGTTGAGCTTGCCCGGATTCGTCTTGGCGTAGGCAACGAATTCCTGCACGGTTTTCACGGGCAGCGACGGCGCCACCACGAACGCGTGCGGGAGGAGCGAGACGGCTGCGACCGGCGCGAACATCTTGAGTGTCTCGAGCTTGAGCTTTGGATAAAGCGCGGGCGCGACCGCGAGCGACCCGGATGATCCGAACAGGAGCGTGTAGCCGTCCGGCTCCGCCGCCGCGACGGACTTGGTGCCCAAGGTCGAGCCCGCCCCCGGCCTGTTCTCGATCACGACCTCCTGGCGCAGGCGGCTTGCGATCTCGTGCGCCACTAGGCGCCCCATGGTGTCGATCGGACCGCCCGGCGGGAACGGCACGATCATCTTGATGACGCGATTGGGGTAGGGCTGCGCGTGCGCCGGGGCGGGGAGGAGTGCCAGAGGAGCGAGAGCGGGAACGGCAAGGACCAGCGACGCGATAAGCGCCCGCCTGGTGGTCATGCTGTGGCCTCCCTGCATTGCAATTCTTGTTGTTGCGTTATCTCTGCGTCATGTAGGGGCGGGTTTCAAACCTGCCCTACGTGAGGTATTCTATTCATAAGGGCGAGGCATTGCCTCGCCCTTTTTCCTCCTTCGTTGCTGCGGATGTGGGCGACGCAATGCGTCGCCCACATGAAGGTGACCGCGCCTTTTGCAGTGAAACAACCCAATGGCGATGACACCCGAGGCAGACGAGATCAAGACAGTCGCCGGCCATACGTTGGCGTACCAGCGCACGCTCGACAAGAAGGTCGATCTCGTGATCGGAAGCCTACAGCGTCAGGGCGAGCGTTTGGCTCGGGTCGAACGCGACATTGCGGAAATTCGGCGCGACGTGCCTGATCTAATGCTCCGCCCAGGCGCGAGGGGATTTGCGATAGCGCAACGCCGGGCGATGCACGGCTTCGCGATCGTGCTGGAAGCGCTCCGCGCATTCCGTCCATCGCTGGGCCATGCGGTTCCAGGTCTCCTTACTCTGGGGATCACGCGTGAATTTCGCCATGCGCTCGCAATCGGCGGCATGGCGGCGAAATTCGTCGGTTGGATTGATGTGGTGATGGATCGGCCGCCTCTGCGGGGCGAGCTCAGGCGGCGCGGAAGCGTGCGTCCTCGGCATGGTTGCGAAACTCCTCTGCGCGGTCGGAGAGCCGCAGCCAGCATAGGGCGAGCTCGCGCAACGCCCTCCTGTCGTCCATGTCCGGCGAATCCGAGGCGCGGCGAAGACACTCGCTGGCCCGTTCCTGATACACATCGGTCGGCATGGGGCGCGTACTGGTTGCTGCCTTTCCCCGACCCTGTGTCCCAAATCAAACCTCCAACTCCGCTGGGACGGGAAAGTTCCCGAAACATCCTGCTTTTCGTCATTCCGGCGCCGCGAGCCTCGCGAGCGGAGCCCGGAATCCATAATCATAGGCCATGGAGTTGCGAAGACGGGAATTCACCGCGCCGGCTGGGATTATGGATTCCGAGGCTCACTGGCAAGTCGGGGAAAACCGACTTGCCACCGCCCCGGAATGACGGGGGCGCGCCGGCACGGCATGGCAAAAATGCAACACTGCGACGGATTTGCTGCGCTGCAATTGTCCCAACCCCCGACGGGACGTACTATCGCGTATCTCTGTGCGCCCGCGCGCGGTGGCTCAGAGACAAGCCCCGGTCGCCCGACTGAACCAGGCCGGGGCTTTTTCTTTGCCTGCACGCAGGCCCATTCCGGCGCCGTGGCGAAATTGTAGGGGCGGATTTCAAACCTGCTCCTACAAATGGTGTCCGGATCCGTAGGGGCGAGGCAATTGCCTCGCCCTCTTTCCGCATTCCCTGCTGCGCACATCCGGGCGACGCAACGCGTCGCCCCCTACGAAGGTTCGCAAGCGCAGGGGCGGTTTCAAAGCCGTCCCTACAATCTCGCCGCTGGGTTTATCGCGTCTTTTTCCCCCCGCTTAGTCCCCGACTCAGCTAATGATTCGCGGGTCAGCTAATGATTCGCAAGTCAGATCTCAGACTGCTGAGGTCGCGCATCGAGGACGTGACCTCTGACCTCTGATACCTGACATCTGATACCTGACATCTGATACCTGGCACATGCTCTCCGACCCGCGGTTCATCGTCGGTGCGATCCTGGCGGCAGCCGTGCTCGCCGTGAGCTCGTTTGCGCTTTATGCGACGCTCAAGGTGATGCAGCAGGCCAAGGCAGGGGTGATGGAATCCTCCCGCACGCCGCCGTTCGCCGCGGGAGATGATTGGCACCGCTACCAGTCCGTTGGCCCCAACCCCGGTCCCGGCGACAAAGCCGTTCCGCCCGGTGCCGTCTCCATTCTGCTCAATGCGCTGCCCAAAACCACGCAGCCCAGCCCACAGCCGAGCCGCTCCCACAATCCGCCGGCGGGCCCGCCGGACACGATGGACGCGCCGGCGGCAGCGGAGCCGCTGGACACCGCGCCACTTGGCCCAGCGTCCGCCGGCGGAGAAAACGCTGCCGCGGCCGAGAATGCGCCGGCAAGCACACGAGGGGAGGGCGAGCGCGCCAAGGACACCGCTGCGCCGGAGACTGTGACCGGCAGCGTTGCTGCGCCGGCCGCGCAGGAAGAAGCCGCACCGCCGGCATCCGAAGAAATACCCGCGAGGCTCTCCCCCCGCAGGCCGGCCGCTCCGCCGGGGCGAAGGGTCAAAGCGGCAATTGCGTCACGGCAACTCGCACGCGAGCGCGACAGCGAGCCGGACGAGCCGCCGCCCAAGCGGCGCCCCGCGCGCGTGGTCGAGCATCGCCCCCGCGCTTACGCACGGCCCCCGGCGTATCAGCCCGCGCGCCGCTCCCTCTATGGCGGCAACTACTGGCAGCCCTTCGGGTACTGAGAATTACGCGAGCGTGTGGGTGTGCAAAAGGCGCGGCTCCCGCATATCTCCGCGCGTTATAAAAGCTCGCGCGCCGTGCCCACGCGGAGACGGGCTGCGGTGCCGAACCGCGTGCGCACGGCGCGCGCTCAAGCTTGCGCAGAGTGCGTAAACTTGTCTGCGCGCGCCTTTGCGCACCCTACGAGCGTCACAACCGGAACAACCGCTTGGCGTTGCCGCTGAGTATCTTGATCTTGTCCTCATCGCATAGGGGAACACTCTTGATCCATTCCACCGCCGGCGGGTTGGGGACGAACGGCCAGTCCACCGCGAACAGAATGCGGTCGATGCCGAGCTCCATCACGCAGCACAGGAGCGCGGGGTTGGAGAAATTCCCGCTGGTGGTGATGTAGAAATGCTCGCAGAACAGTTGGCGGAAGCTGAGCACCTTGCCCCCGGGACGCGACAGCGCCTGGTCGATGCGCCAGAGCAGGAACGGCAGCGTCTCGCCGAGATGCCCCAGCACGATCTTGAGCCGCGGATAGGCGTCGAACACGCCGCCCAGCACCAGCCGGATCGCCGCCGTGGCCGTCTCCACCGTGAAGCCCCAGGCTGCGCGGATGACCATGGGAAAATCCTTCACGTACTCCTTGTAGTAGGCGTCCATCACCGCCGGGTGCGGCACCGCCGGATGCAGATAGACCGGCACGTCGAGCGCCTGCGCGCGCTCGAAGATCGGCCAGAAGCGTTTGTCGTCGAGGAAGCTGCCGTTGGCGAGCCCGTGGATCATCGGCCCCTTGAAGCCGAGCTTGGTGGTGCGCTCGAGCTCGTCCGCCGCGGCCTTGGGATCGCTCGTCGGCAGCGCCGCGAACGCGCCGAAGCGCTTGGGGTTGGCGCTCACCGCGGCATGCAGCCGGTCATTCACCCGCCGGCTTAACTCCACTGCGTCGCTGCCGGAGAGCTTCTGCGCCGAGGGCGCGCCGTGGGAGAGGATCTGCATGTCGATGCCAGCCTCGTCCATCTCGCGCAACCTGATCTCGCCGAGATCGTAGAGGCGCTTGAGCATGTCGACGTCGCGCACGCCTTCGCCGCCGACAAAGCGCGCGGCGAGCTCCCTGTCCCAGTAATGCTCCTCCGATGGCGATCACCGGGCATTTCGGCGTTTCAAGCATGATGTGTTTCCTCGGGTGCAGTATGCACGGTTTTAGCCCTGTAGGGGCGGGTTTCAAACCCGCCCTACCATGGGCAATGTGTGCAGTTGGCAGAAATGCGCTGAAATTGTCTGATGCATGAGGCGGCATAAAGCGCGCGTAAACACGCAGCATAAGCCACGCACGCCCCGCAATCCTGCTTTGCCCTTGCGGCGTTGGATGTGTCTCCACGCAAGCAGTAGATTCGCGTCAGGAATCGCACCCATGGCTCATCTGATAGACAAGCATCTGATAGAGCGCGCAGAGGCTGCGGTGTTGCTCAGCACGCTCTGGGTGGCGCTTGGCGCCTGCGCCCTCGGCGCGGTCGTCTACGATATCGTTTCCTGGCTCGGCAGGTAACGCCGTCACGCCCCGCCGGACTTGATCCGGGGGTTGTCGCGGGGCGTCCACGTCTTTACGGCCTCGCATCGCAAGACTTGGATGGCCGGGACAAGCCTGGACAAGCCAGGGCCATGACGAGCATGGCGGATCGCGCGCAACGCTGTTATACTAATTATACATTCTTACCATTGTGACAGGGGGACCAAGGTCCCGGGAGGTCGATCATGTCAACCATGCCGAGCGGTAGCAGTACTAGCAGTATGAGTGCGTTCCAGGGCGCGATCTCGCAGGCGGTCCGCGAGCACTGGAAATTATTTCTTGTCGAGGGAATCATTCTCGTCATCCTCGGTATCCTGGCCATCATCATCCCGCCGCTCGCCACCATCGGGATTACCATCTTCATTGGCTGGCTGTTTCTCATCAGCGGCATCGCCGGCCTGATCACCACCTTCGGCGCGCGCCATGCACCCGGGTTCTGGTGGTCGCTCCTCTCCGCCATCCTCGGCATTGCCGCCGGCATTGTCCTCCTCGCCTGGCCGGTGAGCGGTGCCGTCTCGCTCACCCTCCTTCTGATCGTGTTCTTCGTGATCGAAGGCGTCCTCTCCATCATGTATGCGCTCGAGCACAAGCGCGAGCTCACGGGACAGTGGGGCTGGATGCTGTTCAGCGGGATCATCGATCTCATTCTCGCCGCCATCATCTTTGCCGGTCTGCCCGGCACTGCCGCCTGGGCGCTCGGCCTCCTCGTCGGCATCAACATGTTGTTCGGCGGCTCGTCCATGATCGCCATCGCGCTGCATGGGCGTAATACCGCAACCCCCGCGCCGACCACCACGACAAGAACGGCGTAGTCCCTACGCCGTCGTCCGCGAGGCATGCCTCGCGCCTTTTTATCCACATTTTCCTGCTGCGCATAAGAGGGCGACGCAATGCGTCGCCCCTACGAAACGTGATCGCGTGCCTTCTTCCTTCCGTAGGGGCGAGGCATGCCTCGCCCTTTCTATCCACATTCCCTGCTGCGCATAAGAGGGCGACGCAATGCGTCACCCCTACGAAACGCGATCGCGTGCACTTCTTCCTTCCGTAGGGGCGAGGCATGCCTCGCCCCTTCTATCCACATTCCCTGCTGCGCATAAGAGGGCGACGCAATGCGTCGCCCCTACGAAACGCGACCACCCGACACTTCAATCAAAACTCGGGTGCAGCAGCAGGCTCGCCGCCTCACCGGACGCGCCGAGAAGGGCGGGCGCGCCGACCAGCACCGATCCGCCGCCGAGCTCCAGCCGGCCCTGCACCGAGACGAGTGCGCCGGGCGGCAACCCATCGCGCGCATTCACCCGCGTGCCCGCCAGCGGCTCAAGCGGCTGCGCGATCCGGCAACCCTCAACGAGCCACGACCTGAAGCCGGCAAAGCCGTCCGTATCGGGAAGCCGCGCGGCCGCCGCCGCGAAAACGCGTGCGGCCTCATCGACGAGCTCCGCCCGTGCAAACGTACGCACGAGCCTGATCCACGTCCCCTGATAGGCGACCGTGGCGCGCAGCGCGAACGTTGCGCCGAGGGGCGTTTCGTTTCCCTCGATGCGGCGGAGTCGCTGATCGCGCGCAAGGTCGGGCGCGGCCGCGACATAGACCTCCTCGGCGCCCAGCGCGCGCGCTTGGCGGTCCGCCGCGGCGATCATGGCCGCAAGGCAGTCGCCGCGCGGTTGCGCGAGCGCGCGTTGAGCGATGGCGCTTGCCCGCGCGGCAAACGCGATCTCCGCCGTATCCGCCCGCACGCGCAGCCGCGCGAACATCGCGCTCGCATCGCGCAGATCGAGGCCCGGTCCGCCCGCGCGCAGGTCCTCGCAGATGCCCGCGGGCAGCGCGTCCAGATCGGGAACGCCGACCCGTGCATCGGCTTTGCGTGCCGTGATCGCGTGCGCCGCTTCGAGCCCGATGCGCGGAGTGTGCAGCACGTCCGCGAGCCGGCTCGTGCGCTCGATCCAGCTCTTCACTCGGTATGTGAGCGCGGCGACGAGGAGTGGCAGGCCGTCGCCCGCAAGAATGAGCAGCGCCTCCGACCAGTAGGGCACGAAGCCGGTAAGCCACGAGACCGCGGCGGGGCGCGTGTTGTTGGTGTAGAGCAGCAGCGCATCGAGCCCGGCCGCATCCATCGCGGCGCGCACGCGCGCGATACGCGCATCGAGCACCGCATCGGGCAGCTCGGCCCGCGACTGCGCGATCAGCCCCCGCCGCATGTC
>DATBYX010000300.1:0-4013 GCA_036513475.1 Xanthobacteraceae bacterium
GATGTTGAGCCGCAGCGCGGTGCGGATCGAGTGGCCATAGATCTCCCAACTCTCTCCATCATCCCAGTATTATTTCCCTCTCGCATCCTGGCTGTTCATTTGCTGCAGGAGCTCGCGCAGGGCGTCCAGCTCTGTCCCGAAGCCTGCCCAATCCCCGGACTTCAAGCGCTCGATCGCCTGGTTGTAGCGGTCGAGCGCCTTGCGCGCGCCGTCTGGCGTCGCGCTTCCTGAAGATGCTCCGGTTGCAGCGCTCGTCGTAGCCGTCCCGGCACCGCCTTCCGAGAACAGCGCCGACAATGCCGCGTCGAGCGTCTCCTTCATCACTACCTGATCGCCGTAGGCTGCGATGACGCGCTTGAGCTCCGGCAACTGACCCTGCTCCGCCCGCAGGTAGAGCGGCGAGATGTAAAGGATCGAGCTCTCGATCGGGATCACCAGAATGTTGCCGCGGATCACCCGCGATCCCAACTGGTTCCACAACGAAAGCTGCTGCGAGATGTCCGTGTTCTGATTGATCCGCGCCTCGATCTGAAACGGCCCGTAGACGAGCTTGTCCTTGGGAAACTCGTAAACGATCAGCTTGCCGTAGTTTGGCGGATCGCAGCGCGCTGCGAGCCACGCGATCATGTTCTGCCGCTGGCTCGGCACCATCGGCAGCATGAGGAAGAACTCGGCCTTCGCCTCTCCCGGCAATCGCATGATGATGTAGTAGGGGACCATCATCGCATTCTCCCCGCCCTCGGTATGGCGCGGGAACTGCCAGAGGTCTTCGCGATTGTAGAAAACCTCCGGGCTGTCCATGTGATAGGCGCGATACATCTGCGCCTGGATGCGAAAGAGATCCTCGGGATATCGAATGTGCGGCTGCAGGTCAGCCGGCATTGCCGAGAGCGGCTTGAACAGCCCGGGGAAGGTCCGCTGGTAGGTGGCCGCGATCGGATCCGAGTTGTCCACGAGATAAAAGTCGACGGTGCCGTTGTAGCTGTCGATCACCACCTTCACTGAATTACGAATGTAATTGAGGCTGCCGCCGGGCGCCGGTTGGGCATAGGGAAAATAGCTGCTGGTCGTATATGCGTCCTGGATCCAGAACAGCCGTCCGTCGCCGATTACGAGATAGGGATCATGGTCGAGGGCCAGGAACGGAGCGATCGTGCGGACGCGTTCCTGAATATTGCGCCGGATCATGATGCGGCTGGCGGCGGTAGTATAGCGCGTGAGCAGCAGGTTCACGTCGCTGAAGTGCCAGGCGAATAGAGCTTTCCGCGCGAGACTGCCGACTGGGATGCCGCCCGTCCCGGTGTAGAACGCGTAGATGTTGTCCTTGCCCTTCGGATAGTCGAACTCCGGCGTGCTCGCCTTCACTACAACATAGCTGTCGGTTTCCTCCCCGTAATAGATGCGCGGTTCGCGGATCTCGGGGCCGCCGGTCGCGACGGGAGGGATGTCGCGCAGATAGAAGAGCGGCATCCCCTCGGAATTCTTGCGGGTGACCGGACTCATCACCACGCCGTTGCCGTGGGTAAACAGCAGGTGACGGTTCACCCAGGTCTGCGCATTCGGCGGCAGCAGCGAAGATTTCAGCTCGCGCGCAGAGAGCATCACCGCCTGATAGGAACCGTCCAGCCAATAACGATCGACATCCACGTCATGGAACCTGTAGTAGGTCCTGATCTCCTGCATTTGACCGTAGGTGGCCATCAGCGGCTGCCAGTCCCACAGCCGAATGTTATCGATGATGGCCTGGTTGGCTTCCAGCGTCTTTGCCGTGAGGCTCTGTTCCGCCGGGAAGGGTTCCACCGACACGCGATGAAGATCGTAGGCTTGTTGCGTCCAGGCGATGTTGCGCTGGATGTACGGCCTTTCCAGCTGCAACTCGTTGGGCTTCACGTATATCCGCTGGACCAACGCGGGCATGATTTCCGCCAGCACGAAGGAGGTCCCGAATAGAGCAGCGGCTGCGAGCAATGGAAGCTTGTAGGTGCGGAACCTCAGATTGGCCCAGCAGACGAATGCTGCGATGACGGCGAGTGCGACCAGCAACCAGAGAACCGGCAGTTGAACGTGGACGTCGGTATAGCTCGCGCCCACTACGACGCCATTGTCGCCGTAGAGCAGCAGATAACGATCGAGCCCATAGGACCAGGCCTTGACGGCGAAGAACAACCCAAGGAGCACCGAGCCGTGCGCGATCGCTGCCGGCGAGATCCAACGACGCTGGGCGTGGTACTCGATGTGGGCGTGAACCCAATACACCGCTCCGGCCAAAGCTGCGCTCAGGAACACCGTAATCAGCATCCAGTTCTTGACGGCCACATAGGCAGGCAGCGTGAAAAGATAAAATCCGATGTCCTTCCCATACAGCGGATCGCTTGCGCCAAACGGCACCTGATAGAGGAAGCCCAGGAAAACTGGCCAGTTGTGCAGCTCTCCCCAGGCGACAAGCGTAGCGAGACCTATCGCGCTGCCGGCAATCACGGGGGGCCACCGGAGTCGATCGCGCATGAAATCCAGGATGTCCGGTAAGGTCGCCGTTCCCGTGCCTCTCCATATGAGATCGATGCGACGGTCGATTCGCGATGCCCGCGCCCAACGCAACGCAACTGCGCCGTTGATCCACAAGACGATTGCGGTCGCTAGAAAAACTGCAAGGAAGACTTGGGCTTTCGCAACGATGACAGTCCAGAAGACGCTCAAATAACCGATTGCGGAGAACCAAAGCCAATCCACCATGAAGTCGACCGTGCTGCCAAGGAGTATGAGGCAGGTCGCGAAAAAGACGAGCGCAATCACGAGCGCGAGAAAGGCGCCTCGCCCCCACGCGCGCCGGCTAGTCAGGAGCGCCATATTCTTGTCCGGCGGTTTCGCTCATGCTTATTCTACTGCGCTGTTGAGCTTGCACCTTCGTAGATCGGCTTGGCAATCAGAAATTTCGCGCAGATGCGGCGCCAATGTTTTGACCTGTATCAAGCAGGCACGGAGACAACGTTGCTGCGTGATACCCGTCTTGTGGGCCTGCGGCACCGATCTTACATTAGTGCTACACCCCAAACAAAGGCCCAAGGATTAACTCTCCATGAAGCCACGGCACGACGCCCGCCCGGAGCCAGAGATCATTTTACCGGGTGACCCCGACATACGATCAAGGAGGGCAGCGCACCGTTTTGGCGAGGGATTCCCCTTCGTTGGCGTGCGCACGAGCCATCGTATTTACACCGCACGATTGGGACCGTTCGGCCTGATCCTGCTGGCGCTTGCGCTCGCGATTGCAGCAGCCGTGATGCTCATCCTGCTGCTCGGCGCTGTTCTGTTTTGGATCCCGATCCTCGTTCTGCTCGTCGCAGCCGCCGTCATCTCGGGCCTGCTACGGAGATAGCGCGGGGGCTAATTTCGCAGCCAGTGTGATCGCCAGCAATGCGGCGGCGAGCAACACCGCCGCGGCGAGGCGTGCGATCAGCGCAGCAACCACGACGTTCTCCGCCGTCGTTGATCTAGATCTATGTCGGCGCATTGGCGGTTGTTGCGGCGCGTCATGTTGTTCGGCAGCATCACCCAGCCGCTGCGGGCAGAGGGTCCGGAGATCAGCTTGCAGAGAACTGCGGGGGTGGGTCGCCAAGGCGAATTCACTGCGCGACGCCCTATTGCTTGATCGCAAGCGCACGGATTGACTGCTCGCTACGTCGCCCACGTCACTGCCCTGGCACGGCGTTGCCTTGCCGCACCGGTCCTCTTCCGAAAAGTTGCGTCTCTTATGCCATCCATATGCGATCGCGGCGGCGCCCCTCTCGAATCTATATGAACACATGAGCATATTGCGCACTCGGAAAGACAGGAGAGAAGTGTCATGCCTGAATCGGAACCTCCCTCTACAAGTTTACCGTCGCCGCCGCGCCTGTTCCGTGTCGGCCGGGACAGCCGCGGTAACTGGGTCGCCCTGGACCAGCAAGGCCTGTGCGGGGGCTTGTTTGCCAAGCGTGCCGACGCGCTGAAATTCGCGATGTTCGAGAATGGTA
>DATBYX010000301.1:0-5177 GCA_036513475.1 Xanthobacteraceae bacterium
TCCTGCCAGTCCTGCTCGGACATCCAGCCGAATGGCTTTCCGGCGGTGTTCGGGGAGATCCACGTCTGCCACGACATCTCGGCCTCACGCCGCGCGATTTCCGGCTCGATCGCAGGTGAATATTTCCGGGCGATGGCGATCATCTCGTCGAGGTTTCTGCGGCCGTATAAAAAGCCCTTGAGAGAGGCGGCCACGAACGCGCGCACAAGCTCGGGATCCTCTTTGATCAGGTCGTTGTGAGCGACAATGCAGTTGCTGATCGAGGTGACCCCACAGTCTGCGTACCAGAACACCCGCGCCTTGGTGTTGCCGCGCACCTCGACGCTCGGCACCTGGCCCAGCGCGTAGCCGGCGATGGCGGGAACCTGCCCCGTGATCAGGGCCGGCGGACTGCCGGCAGGATCGATGTTGATGACCCGAATCTTGCTCGCATCGAGACCGCAACCCTTCACGAAGGCCGGCCATTGCTGGAACTGGGTCGATCCGGCTGCAATGGCGATGGTCTTACCCTCGAGATCCTTCGGCGTCTTGATGTCGGAGCTCGCGAGCACAATGACTGCGGTTGGATTGCGCCGATAAAGACCGGCGACGGCACGGATATTCATGCCCTTCGACACGCCATTGCCGACGACATATCCGTCGGCAAAGCCAAATTGCGTCGCCTTGCTGGCGACGAGCTGAGCGGTGTTGCCGGATCCCTTGCCGGGCCCGACCTCGACGTCGAGGCCGGCTTGCTCGTAGAAGCCCTTTTCCTGCGCGACCACGAAGCCGGCATTCGGGCCCTGATAGATCCAGTCCAGCCGAACCGTGACTTTGCGTTTGGCCTGCGCGCGGGCGCTGCGCACGAGCGGGAGAGCGAGCCCCGCGAAGCTGCTCGCCAGGCGCAAAACTTGCCGCCGGGATTTCGGGTATTGACGCATCATCGAACGCTCACGCTCCCATACCCCTCGTCGCGCGTCAATCGGAGCCTCAGCTGGCTTGACGCTTGCACGGGCCGTATGCGCTATTCCCGTTCCGGCGGATTGTGCGCAGCGAAACGAGCAACGCCCATGGAGACGAAATGACCTCGCAGACCGACATCTTGCACAAGCATCCCGTGCCCGGGAAGATCATCGAGGAATGGATCATTCCCGCACGGGGCTATGCGGCCTTTCATATGGAGAAGGGTCAAGTCCTGCGCTTCGTCGACATCGAAGGCAAGCAGGTGCCCGATCTCGTTTGTTTCAATGCGCAGGATCGCGGCGAAGCGCTCAACATGGGCAACTCGCTCCTCATCAACAAGCGGCGGGAATTCATCAAAGGCAATATCATTTATTCCATCCGCTGCCGCCCGATGATGACCATCACCGATTATTCCAATCCATTGAGCTACGCGTATGGCCCGATGTGCAGCGAGGAGGTCAACCGCATCCGCTACGGTGTTCCGAACACTCCCAACTGCCGGGGCAACCTTGCCATGGCGCTCGGACCCTGGGGTTTCAATTATCGCGACATTCCCAACGCATTCGTGCCGTTCATGAATGTGGAGGTGGACGAGAACGGCACTATGGAAATACGCGAGCCGACCAGCGTAGCGGGCGATTACTATGATGTGCGCGCCGAGATGGATCTGCTTATCGGCATTTCAAACTGCCCGCAGGAGCGCAATCCCTGCAATGGCTGGAACCCGACGCCCACGGGCGTGATCATCTACAAATAGCGCATGATCGTCGACGTCCATGCCCACGCCGCCTCCGAGGATTTCATCCGCGTAACGGCGGCCAATCCGAGCTACGGGATGCCGTATGAGGTCCGCCCCGACGGCAGCTATGCCACCCGCGGCTACGGCGAGATGGATCGCCTGATGTGGGACCTTGAAGGCCGGCTCGAACGCCTGGAGCGTTCGGGGATCGATCTGCAGCTCGTTTCCCCCTCGCCGCGGGCCATTTCCGGCCGGGAACATGTCATCGGGGTTGAGGTCGCCCGCCTGATGAACCGGGAAACGGCCAACCTGGTCAAACGCGGCCGCGGCCGGCTTGCCGGGATGGGAGTTGTCCCCTTGCTTGAGCCGCGGAGCGCTGCCGCCGAACTGCGCGTAGCTATCAACGAGTACGGCTTCCAGGGCGTGTGCCTCCCCACCTCTGCCGCCGGCAAGCCGCTCGATCTGCCGGAATTCGCGGCCCTCTGGGCCACGCTGGAGGAGCTTGGAATCCTCGTTTTCATGCATGCGACGACCGCGATCACGCGCGACACGCTGGGGGAGTATACCCTCAACACCGTGATCGCCTGGCCCACCGAGGTGACCATCGCCGCCGCACGGCTCATCTTCTCCGGCGTGATGGAGCGCCATCCCGGGCTGCAACTGGTATTGTCGCACGGGGGCGGAACGCTTCCTTTCCTCGCAGGACGCCTCGATCTTGCCTATCACGCTCCCAAGCATGAGGCGAACCCGGCCTGTCACGCCCACATCAGCAAACCGCCCAGCCAATATTTGCGCCAGTTCTACTATGACACGGTAGTGGCAAGCGCTGCTTCGCTGCGCCTCCTCATCGATCTCGTGGGAGCAGAGCGGGTAATGTTCGGCACCGACTTTCCTTACGAAATCGGGGATGCGGACGGCGCGATTGCGCGCCCGGTCATAGAGCAACTTTCGCCGAACCAGCGCGATAGAATTCTGGGCGAGAATGCGCGCGACATTCTGATGCGCGCACGATCCGGCTGACCGCATCACGAGCTGCGGCACATGACTTGCAAGCGCGTCGCTAGGCATTGACACCGCGCAACAGCGGTGTTTCCGTTGCGCAAACAAGACACGGTTCGGCATGCAAACATCGGCCACTCGCGCGCAAGGCGACCGTGGCGCGATCGAAGTTACAAGCCTCAGCAAGGGCTATGCGTCCCAGGACGGCCAGATCAAGGCGCTTTCCGACGTGTCGTTTGCGATCGCAGATGCGGAATTCGTCACCATCGTTGGTCACAGTGGCTGCGGCAAAAGCACGCTGCTCAAGATCATTGCGGGCCTGCTGCCCTCCTCGTCCGGATTGGTGAAGGTTCGCGGTCGCAGCGTCACTGCCCCCTTGTCCGACGTTGGAATGGTGTTTCAACGTCCCGTGCTGCTCAAATGGCGTACGATTCTCGCCAATGTCATGCTGCCCATCGAGATGCTGCGACTTCCGCGCAAGGAAAGCGCCGAACGCGCGCTCGATCTCCTGAAATTGGCCGGCCTGAGCGAGTTTCGTCACCAGTACCCGGCGCAGCTTTCCGGAGGCATGCAGCAGCGCGCTGCCATATGCCGCGCGCTGGTGCATGATCCCTCGTTGCTGCTGATGGACGAGCCGTTCGGCGCCCTTGACCTCATGACCCGAGAAGAGATGAACTTCGAGCTCCTGCGTATCTGGAGCGAGCGGCGCAAGACGACCCTGCTCGTGACTCACAGCATTTCGGAGGCCGTGTTCCTTGCCGACCGGGTCATCGTCATGACCCCTCGACCGGGAATGGTGGCCGACATTGTCGAGGTCAATCTGCCGCGACCGCGCATGCCGGAAACCAAGCTCGACCCTCGCTTCAGCGCGTGCGTGCAGGCGATCGGCCGCAAGATTGGTTTGCTTTATATCTGAGGAGCAGCATCGTAGGGCGGATTTGGCAGCCGGGATGGGCGTCAACAAGACCGATATAAGTACCACGATCCTGTCCATCACAGCGACTTTGGTGCTGTGGGAGGTGTTGACGGTTGTTTTTAACGTTCCCGGGTTCATTCTTCCGCCGCCATCGGCGATCTTCATCGAAGGCGTGACCCGCTATCACCTCTACCTCTACCACTCCTGGATCACGTTCTACGAAATGGTGGCGGGCTTTGTGCTCGCCGCGGTGGTGGGGGTGTTGCTCGCGGTCGTGATCGTTTATTCGCGCATCCTGCGCAACATGCTCTATCCGCAGATCGTGGTGCTGCAGATCGTGCCCAAGGTGGCTATCGCGCCGTTGCTGCTGATCTGGGCTGGCTATGGGATCACGTCGAAGGTGCTGCTGGCGCTTCTGGTCTCGTTCTTTCCCATCGTCGTGAACATGGTCACCGGACTCGTTGCCATCGAGGAAGAGCTGCTCGACCTTTGCCGCATCCTGCAGTCAGGCCGCTGGCAGGAATTTTCCAAGGTGCGGCTGCCCAACGCCCTGCCCTATCTGTTCAGCAGCCTGAAAGTCGCAAGCACGCTCTCCGTCATCGGCGCAGTGATCGGCGAATTTGTGGGAGGAAGCGAAGGCCTCGGCCATCTCATCATCATCGCCAATACCGAGCTGCGGACCTCGATGTCCTTCGTCTCCCTGTTCAGCCTCTCGATCCTGGGATTTCTGCTCTACGGTTTCGTGCTGTTGGCGGAACGCCTGTGCATGCCATGGGAGAGGTGGCAGTCGGCAGCGGCATAGAGTCAGCGGCGTAGGATGGGCAAAGGCGCGCCCTCTTATTTATTCTAACGTTTGCCCAAGCTCGCGCGCCGTGCCCACGCGTCCCGCCACGATTCCCGAAAACGTCTGTAATGTGTGCGCCGTGTGAGCCTGCGCGTGGGCACGGCGCGCAAGATATTCTGACGCGCGGACATATTGGAGGGGCGCGCCTTTGCCCATCTACGATCCTCACACCGCGTCGCGCGCTCCCTCACCGCCGGCGATGATGTGCCGCGGAATGGCAAGACGCTCGGCGACTTCCACCAGCAGGAATAACACCACGCCAAGAACAGTAAGGGCAACAATTCCGGCAAAGAGGAGCTGGGTGTCCATGCTGCCGTTGGCCACCATCAGAAGATAGCCGAGCCCCGAATCTCCACCGACAAACTCGCCCACCACAGCTCCGACCACCGCCAAAGTGATAGATATTTTCAGCCCGCCGAAGATCGCCGGCAGAGCGTTGGGCAAACGGATCTTGAAAAAGGTGGCGAACGCACCGAAGCCCATGGAACGCGCCAGATAAATCTTCTCCGGCTCGATGGAAGCCAATCCTACCGCAGTGTTAATGACGATCGGGAAAAAGGCGATCAGGAACGCTATCAGGACTTTCGGCAGCAGTCCGAAACCGAACCACACCAGGAAGAGCGGTGCGACTGCCACCTTTGGCATGGCCTGCGACGAGACGAGGAGCGGCAGGATGGAGCGGGAAAATGCCGGTGAAAGGAAGATCGCCAGCGCGAGCGGGATCCCGACAACAATGC
>DATBYX010000302.1:0-10041 GCA_036513475.1 Xanthobacteraceae bacterium
TTATGCAATTTGGCTTTATGCGACATGAATAAAGTGAGGTAATATGCGTGTGGGTGAAGCGTCTGCACTATTTGGAGCGGCCGGCCAGATTGCGGTCGAACGAGGTCTTAACGAATTCCGTGCAGGGCGACCCGTCGTCCTGACCTCGGCGCGCGAATGCGCGCTCTTTCTTCCCGTCGATGGGCTGAGCGACGATGCATTTGCCGCTTTCAAGCAGACGTGTGCGCCGGAGCGGCGGCCGTATCTTCTGGTAACGGGGCGCCGCGCTCGTGCCCTCGGGCTTGACGGCCGCGGGCCCACCGGGCTGGCGCTCGGAGATCTACATAGCGCGGAAGCCATCTTTTCCCTCGCCGCTGAAAGGCGCCCTGAACGCCACCTCGATGTCGTCCCGGTGGGGGGGAACGCAGCTGCCGCAATCGAGCTTGCTAAGCTGGCCCACCGTTTGCCGGCACTCCTGGTCGGCCCGGAGGCAAGACCAGGACTGCAGATCGGTGGGCTGCCCCTGATCACCGCTGCAGCTGACGAAATCTCCATGTTCCGCCGTAACGCTAGTGCGTCGGTGGCAGTCGTAACGGAAGCTAAGATTCCGCTCCATGGCGGGTTCCCAGCGCGGTTCGTTGTGTTTCGTGACGGGCTCGGCGGATCCCCCGTGGCCGTCATTGTCGGCAGACCGGATCTGACCCAGCCCGTCGCCGTGCGGTTGCACTCCGCCTGCCTGACCGGCGATGTGTTCGGGTCGCGACGCTGCGACTGCGGGGATCAGCTCAGACTTGCGCTCACACAGCTCGCTCAGCATGGCGGCGGCATCATCCTTTACCTTGAGCAAGAGGGTCGCGGGCTTGGCTTGCCCAACAAGCTGCGCGCTTATCAGCTGCAGGATGCAGGCTTGGATACGGTTGATGCAAATACCGTGCTGGGATTCGACGACGACGAGCGGGACTATGGAGTGGCCGTTCGCATGCTGCACCTTCTGGGCTGTACGCGGGTACGGTTGTTGACGAATAATCCCGCGAAGCTGGAGGGCCTCTCCAAAGCTGGCATCGACGTATTCGGGCGCGTTCCGCTGCAGGGTCCGGTCAATTCGGACAACCGGCGTTACCTCGCCGCCAAAGCGGCGCGTGCGGGCCATCAGCTGGATCACCTTCTGGGAAACATCACCGAGCTCGGGAAAGGGGGTCCGCAAAGCGTCTGACCCCACATGGGCTCAGCAACACCACCGAGCCGGTGCCTCGGCGAGCTCACGTTTCCGGACGTGCGCGCACGGCTGCGTGAAACCTCGATCCTATGCCTGCCGATGGGCGCGATGGAGCAGCATGGCCGGCACCTGCCACTCAACACCGATGCAGTGATCGCCGAGGAGCTTGCGCGGCGCATTATCGCCCGTTGGGGCGACGAATTTGATCTCTGGCTCCTCCCGACGGTTTTCATCGGCCTTTCGCCCGAGCACGATTGGGCGCCCGGGACGCTATCGCTCAGCATGCAGAACTTTGTCGCACTGTTGAAGGAGCTCGCGCGCGAGATCGCGCGTTCGCTCCCGGCCCGCAATGTTCTCCTAGTCAACGGCCACGGCGGAAATCGGGGCGCCCTGGAAAATCTTATGCACGAGCTCTACTCGGAGCTGCGCCTCAACACCTGCGTGATCCACCCGTTCGATCTCGCGCAGACTGCGCCATCGAGTTCAGGCACGGACGTTCATGCGGGCAAGGACGAGACATCGGTGATGCTGGCCATCGCACCGCATCTGGTGCGCCGCCAATTGATCGCATCGGCCGGCAAAGCGACAGAACCCGCACACCTTGCCAGCATGATCTTCGACCGCGGGGTCAGCTTCCCCTGGCGGACCGACGACGATCGCCTGGCAAAGCGCGGCGTGATCGGGGACCCGAAAGGCGCTTCCGCGGAGCTCGGTCACGCGATCATCGAGAGCGTCATCGCGCGGACCCGTGCAGTTCTTGCTCAGTTGTTGGAGAACCAGCGCGGCGCTCGTAGCGCGCAAGAACAGCGGCGGGCGCGGCGGCGAGGGTCGCCAGCACGCACCAGTAGGCGTAGCGGAAGTCGGCGGCAACGCCGACCACGAAAAAGCTCATGACGTAGACGGCACCGCACGAGGTTATTCCGACAGCCAAGGCTCCGGACGGCGTCTCTCTGAAAGGGAAGGCGAGGGCGCCTATAACGATGCAGCTTAGCAGCCAGAGCCCGGGGCGAAAGAGCAGGGTCTGCTCTAATGCGTTGTGCAGTTTCAGCAAGGGACGGAAGTAGGAATTATGGCCATAGCTCGAGTCCGGAGCGGCCCAATCCCACACGGGCAGAACGAGGTTTGAGCGCGCGAGAAACTGCCACATGAACGTGGCACGATGCGCTAAATACGCGAATGGATGTGCGATGAGCGCATGCCACCACGCGTGGGTAAGGCGGGAGGTGCCGAAGATCACGTCATCGGGGCGCTCAAGCCGGCGCATCACGAACGGGCAGGGTGGCATATGCCAGAAGGTGTCCCAGCGCGCGGGGTCGTAGCACGTGGTTTTCAGCAGTGCGGTCTCGTCGGGGCTCCACCGCACGGGAAACTGATTTTCTGTGCTGAAATGCGTGATGCCGCCGAGATCAAATACCAGGATCGAGTGCAGCGGGTTCTGCCTCTGGGCGCCGAGGAGGCCGTAATAAACAAGGGGAACGAGCGCAGCAAAAAGAACAGCTGCGGGAAGGTAGACCATCGCCGTGCGTTTGACCGTAAGCCGCATTGGCCAGGCCGCATAAGCTGCCAGGATGGGTGCGGCAACGATAGAGTTAGGCCGCAGCAACACTCCGTACGCGATGAGGCCGAAGGCGAGCGCCTGCAGGCCAAGACGGACGCGGACAGCAAATTCTGTCGCCGCAAAGGCGAGTACGGCGGCAACCAGCCAGATCACGGCAAACTGGACGTCCCGCCAGATCATTCCGGTGAAGAAAAAAGCTGGCGGTACTAATGCGAGAACTGGTGTGAGAAGGCCAAGCCACATCGATCTGCGCAGCGCAAGGAATGCGAGCAACCCGAAGCTCAGCCAATACAGGGCGGCGGTGAGCAGAAACATGCTTAGCGCCCCAGGTGCGATCGGGTCGATGATCCGCCAGAGGAGCCCCATCGCCGGCGATTGCCAGTCGCCGAAGTGCCAGGCTTGAGCTTCGGCGTAGACGTAGCGGGCGTCGACTGTGATGTAACCGGGATAGAACACCACCAGGGTGAGGCCAAACCCTGCCGCCAGGATCAGAGCGAGCGAGTATGCTGCTCCACGATGGGTGGAGACATGTTGCAATGTTGCCATCTCAACTGCTCTAATTTCGTGTCCTCGGCGCTACACCTGAAATTATAGCGCACGCGTGCGTTGATCTCTCGCGCACCTTTTCTCGCGGAACAAATTTTTGCCACCCGCTCTCGTCAGCCATGAGCGGCGCGGCGGTTGCAGATAACTGTCGGCCTGCAAAGGCAGTGGGGCGTAGAACAATGAGCAGGGGCTGGCTGTTTCGCGTGCTGCTCGCGGTGGCGCTTGCCACCGCGACCGGCATTGGTGACGGCCGCTCTCAGGTCGCGCCGCCTCCGCCCACCCCCACGCCCACCCCCACGCCCACACCTACGCCAACACCAACACCCATCATAGCGCCCACGATCCCGATCACTACTCCGGCGCCGGCCGATAATCTTCGGCTCGTCATGCCAAGCCCCGTGTCGTCGCATCGAGACAATTCGGGTTGGTATGCGCTCGGCGGCGTGGTTACCACCGTGGTGATAGGGCTTGTGGTGAAGAGCATCTTCAACAACAGCACGGAGGCGACGTCTCCTCAGCGCACGTTGCCGTCGCGGCAGACGGTTACGCAGTTTCAAGGCAATTTCCCCTCCCTACAGGGGCTTCGCCAGACTGGCGGCGGAGGTGGTGGTGCAGGCGGCGGGGCAGGTGGTGGAGGCGGTGGGGCAGCGGGCGGCCCGGCGCGGCTGCGTACCGGGTTCAATCTGCCACCCTCGGGGGTCACCCAATACCAAAACGACCGCGTGATCTGCGACATTCCAGCCAATGTGTCGGCGGCGGACCTCGACGCAATCGCGGCGCGCCATGACATGACGCGGCTGGAGAGCGTCACCTTGGCCCTGACCAGCCGCACGCTCCACCTCTGGCGCATCAACAGCGGTGTCTCGGTCCCTTCCATGATCACCAGCACGGCATCCGAGTTGCAGGTCGTGGGCATGCAACCGAACTATCTCTACCGCCTTGCCCAGGCTGAGCAGATTCCCATTGCTGCCGATCAATATGCGCCGCAGAAGATCGATCTTCCGGAAGCTCACCGCCTGGCCCGCGGTAACCGAATTCTGGTTGCCATCATCGACTCCAAGATCGACGCCTCGCATCCCGATCTTGCCGGCGCAATCACCGCCAGTTTCGATGCCGCCGCTGACAATGAGGCGCCGCACTCGCACGGCACGGGAATGGCGGGTGCAATCGCGGCCCACCGCAACATGCTCGGTACGGCCCCCGGGGTGGGGCTGCTCACGGTGCGCGCATTCAGCGCGCAGGCAGGCAGCGCGGAAGGTACCACGTTCAATATTCTCAAGGGTCTGGATTGGGCAGCAAGCCAAGGCGCACGCGTCGTCAACATGAGCTTTGCCGGCCCGCCTGATCCTCGCCTGCGCGATGCGCTGGCCAAGGCGAACAATAAGGGCATGGTGCTCATCGCCGCGGCGGGAAATGCCGGTCCGAATTCTCCGCCGCTATTTCCGGCCGCCGATCCGAGCGTCATCGCCGTGACAGCGACCAACGCGAATGATGGGCTGTTCGAAGGGGCGAACCGCGGCAACTACATTGCTGTCGCCGCACCGGGCGTGGATATCTTGGCTCCAGCTCCGGACGGCGCCTATCAGTTTACGACAGGAACATCGGTGGCAGCCGCGGAGGTCAGCGGGGTCGCAGCGCTGCTGATCGAGCGCAATCCTGCGCTCACCCCGGCGGAGGTCCGCAAGATCCTGATGGATACGGCCAGGGATCTGGGTCCCAGGGGCCGCGACCGCGATTTCGGGGCGGGCCTGATAAACGCGTTCAAGGCTCTCACCGCCATTCGGCCGAGATAAAGCGCGTCAGGCTGCTCGGGGTCGGGGCCCTGGGACGAGGCTGGCAATCAGCACGGCCACGATCCCAATAAGGAAAATGCCGTCGAACGTTCCCGCCCCGCCGATGGAAGCAACGGGCGCTCCGAGCCCACGGATATTTCCAAGGTTGAGCAGGTCTGCGCCGATGAGTGTGCCGAGGCTTCCGCTGATATAGGCAAGGGGCGCTGCGTTTTCGCGCGAGAGCACAATGGCGACCACCGCAGTTGTGATAGCGGGCACGAATACGGGTTCAGCGATCCCAAGTCCTGGAACCGGCTGAGACAGCCAGTAGCATACGAGCGCAACGACGGCCGTGGCCAATGCGCCTTGAACCCACAACGCGTTCCTGATCAGGAGATAGATGGACATGAGGGTGGGAATGACGGCGCCGCCGACATTGACCGCAATCAATGTGCCCGGCCACTGCATGACGACCGGCACGGCATAGCGCATTCCGAAGAACTCGATCTCCTGCCCGGACACCACCTGCTGCTCGGGCAATTCCACCAGTGGAATGTTGAAATAGCTGCCGAGCAATGAAGCAAACAGAAGGACCAGGGCGCCGCGGGGGCTTACACCCAGTCGCATATAGGCATAGCTCAATGCTCCCAGCTGGATCAACACCAGCAGGATGACGAACAGTCCAACGAGGATGAAAAAGAACGGCGGCGCCAGCGGCAGATAATGATATGAGCTCATGGCAATGCCGCCTCCTCGCCGTCTGCGCTATCGTATCAAGCAAGGGGCACGCGGCCCAGGTCATCATACCCCTTCCAGCCGAAGATCAGCGCTGAGCCGGCCCAGCACACTACGAAAGCTGCGATCACGAGCAACCCAAAGGTGCCGAGGGACTCGTTCAAATGGCCGACCGCCGTCCAGAATCGGCCTTCCATTCCGAACCTGTCGGCCAGAAGCCCCAGTGCTTCGATGCCGCCGATGAGAAGCGCGATCAGCACGGACATCGCGGTGATGGTCAGGTTATACCAGAGCTTGCGAACCGGGCTGGTGAACGCCCAACCGTAGGCACCGACCATGAACAGCCCGTCCACCGTGTCGACGAGCACCATGGCTGCGGTGAACAGAGCCGGAAAGATGAGGATGGACCACAGCGACATTCCCTGGGCCGCTTGCGCTGCAGAGAGGCCGAGGAGACCGATCTCGGTTGCCGTATCGAAGCCGAGCGCAAACAGCAGTCCCAACGGATACATATGCCAGCTTCTGGATATGATCTGGAATAATCCCCTGAACAATCGAGCAAGAAAGCCGCGTCCGGCGAGGAGCGCCTCCAGGTGATCAAGCTCGATCCGACCACCGCGGCGGACATGCTGGAAGCTCCGCCACACACTGGACAGTATCATCAGGTTTACGACCGCGATCGTCAAAAGGAAAAACACGGAGACGCTGCTGCCAATGATTCCGCCGAACGCCTTGAATGTGGCGAACCTGCTTTGCAGCGCAGTGGTGGTTGCGGCGATACCGATCGCTGCAACAACGACAACAGTCGAATGACCGAGCGAGAAAAAGAACCCGACGGAGACCGGTCGTTTTCCTTCCTGCATCAGCTTGCGCACGACATTGTCGATCGCCGCGATGTGATCGGCGTCGACGGCATGGCGCAAGCCGAATGTGTAGGCCAGGAACGCGGTCGCAAATAGCGCCGGACGATCCGCCAGCTCTACAAGTGCCCATGTCCAGGCGAGCGCGTTCGCCAGGACGAGCATCGCGCAGATGGCGATGGTTTTGCTCCTGTTCTGGCTTGGCTCGTCGTTGAACAGTTGCAGAAAGGACATGCGCTCCGTGCTCTTCCGATAAGGGCTCGCTTTTGCCTACCAGTATGGCTTGGGGGCTTGCAATCCTCGGGCTTGGGAAGTGGTTCTTCTGCACCTTTTCTCTCAACATCCGCGCCTATAACGTGCATATGAGGGAGCGTCCATCACATCATATCGATGGCGTATACAAGGTTGTATCGTCAGGGTCATTTCGGCGCGACATGAGCCGTCTTTCGATCACCGTTGCTACCTGGGACTATGATCGCGTGCGCGCCATCTTCGACGGGCGTGTGCGCGTCGAAGGATGCGACGTCAACTATCTTACCATGCCGGTGGAAGAGTGCTTTGAGCGGGCTTTTTTCCATGGCGAGTTCGAGGTGGCGGAGATCGGCTTTAGCCCGTATTTGATCGCCTTGTCGCGCGGCGAGGCGCCGTACGTCGCCGTCCCCGCTTTTCTGTCGCGCACCTTCCGTCACTCTGCGATCTATGTCCGCAACGATCGCGGCATCGAGCGGCCACAGGAGCTGTGCGGTAAACGCATCGGGGTGCCGGAGTATCAGATGTCGGCGGCAATGTGGGTCCGCGGTTTCCTGCAGGACGACTTTGGCATCGCCGCAGCCGAGATCAAATGGGTCCAGGCCGGCCTTGAGAATGCGGGTCGGCGCGACAAGTTTCCGCTCAATCTGCCGAAAGGATTTCCGCTCACGACGGGGGGGCCTGGAGAGACGTTATCCGGCATGCTGGCTGAAGGTTGCCTGGATGCGGTCATATCCGCACGGCCCCCGTCCTGTTTCATTTCCGGACACCCTAATGTGCGGCGCCTTTTTCCGGATTACCGTACCGCCGAGCGCGACTATTTTGTTCGCACCGGGCTGTTCCCGATCATGCATGCAGTCGGTATTCGGCGCGACGTGGCGCAGCAGCATCAGTGGCTGCCCGCGAGCGTCTACAAGGCGTTCGCACAAGCCAAGCGCATGGCGGATGCCGACCTGGAAGAAACGACTGCGTTGAAGGTTGGGCTTCCCTGGGTAGCGGCGGAGCTTCATGCAACCCGGCAGGTCATGGGCAGGGACTTCTGGCCATACGGAGTTGAGGCCAATCGCAAGACGCTCTCCACGATGGCGCGATATTCCTACGAGCAGGGGCTGATGGTACGCTTGTTGCCGGTGGAGGAAATGTTTGCCGAGAGCACGCTGACCGAAACGCGCGTCTGAGGAGGAGAGCATGGCAGTCCAGCTCATCTGCTGCTCCCATAGTCCATTGATGACCACCGACGTGGAGGAGACGGAAAAGAACGTTCACGCGCAGTTCTTCAAGCAACTCGAATCTGCGTCGGCCGAACTCCACGCCTTCAAGCCCGAGCTCGTAGTCGTGTTCGGTCCGGACCATTTCAATGGCTTCTTTTACGAGCTGATGCCGGCGTTCTGCATCGGAACCTCGGCCGAAAGCAGCAAGGATTGGCACCTCGAAAGCGGCCCGTTGCGGGTGCCGCGCGAGCTCGCGCTCGATTGCGTCCGTTTCCTGCAATCCCGCGATTTCGACGTGGCGGTTTCCCATCAGATGAAGGTGGATCACGGTATCACCATTCCGCTGCTCAAGCTTACCGGGGCCCTAGCGCGCTATGATGTCCTGCCGATCTTCGTGAATTGCGCGGCCGATCCGCGGCCTTCCTTCCGCCGCGTGCGCGCATTCGGGGAGGCAGTGGGAGAATTCTTGGGCAACCATGACATGCGTGTGAGCATCATCGGCTCCGGCGGTCTCTCCCACGACCCGCCGACGCCGCGCCTCGACAGGAGCCCGCCCGAGGTCGCGCGACGTCTGATCGTACGGCATACGCCGACCCAGGAAGAATTCGATGCCCGCGAGAGCCGGGTCATCCAGGCGGCGCGGGACCTGCTGGTCGGCAAGGGGCCCTGCCTGGCGCCGAGCGAGGAATGGGATCGCAAATTCCTCGAAACTTTCCTCGGACCCAACCACGAGGACTTCGACCGGATGTCCGATGCCGAGATAGATCGGGTGGCGGGTTTCGGCGCGCACGAAGTCCGCACCTGGGTCGCGGCCGCTGCAGCGGCGCGCAAGGCAGGCAAGCTGCAAAGCGAACTGCGCTACTACCACCTTGTGCCCGAATGGATCACCGGGATGGGCATCGTCGTCGGCCAGGGCTGATGAGGGTGACGCTGGAGGGGGTCGATGTTCTGGCTGGCTTCACTCTTGCTCCTGGGAGGCTCCGTCGCATTGCTCCTTCCGCAGCATGCTTGTGCGGATGATCTGCTCAAGCTTGCCACGGGCGCAGCGGCGAATTGGGAAAATCAGCCTGCGCCACTCGGACAGCAGGCCGGGATCTTCAAGAAGCACGGGATATCCCTCGAAATTCTCGCCACACAGGGCAGCGGGGAAACCATGCAGGCCGCGATTGCCGGAAGTGTCGATGTCGGGATCGGGGTTGGTACGTACGGCGCCTTCGCCGCCTTCGCCAAGGGAGCGCCGATCCGCGCCATTGGGAATCAGACCACGGGCGCGCATGATCTCTACTGGTATGTACGGGCGGATTCCCCGATCCGCTCGCTGAAGGATGCGAACGGCAAAAGCATCGCGTTCTCGAGCACCGGATCATCGACCAACATGATCGTGCTCGCGTTGATAAAGCAGTTCGGCGTGGCCGCGGGCCCCACCGCCACCGGCAGCCCGGCCAGCACCTACACGGCGGTCATGTCCGGTCAGATCGATATCGGCTGGTCGTCGCCGCCCCTCGGGGTCGAGGCGCTCGAACAGGGGAGGATCCGCATCGTTGCTCGCGGCAGCGACGTGCCGTCGTTGCAGGACCAGACGGTGCGCGTCATCGTGGCAAACGCGGATGCCCTTGCGCACAAGCAGGACGCCATCCAGCGCTTCATGCAAGCCTATGCGGAGACAGTGGATTGGATGTACGCTGATGATGCGGCGCTTCGTATGTACGCCGCCTCTGCCAAGATACCGTTCGAGGTGGCGAAAAGGGCGCGCGACGAATTCTACCCGAAGAACAATCTACGCCCCGACCGGCTGTCAGGAGTTGATCAGGCCATGGCCGATGCTGTGGCAATGAAGTTCCTCTCGATCCCATTGACCAAGCAGCAGCTCGACGCGTTCTTTCAGTATCAACTTCCGGCAACGCCCTGAGCAGGC
>DATBYX010000303.1:0-7460 GCA_036513475.1 Xanthobacteraceae bacterium
CCACTGCCGCGCGCCGTTGACGCGCGGCAGTGACTTCCCCCGACCGGCCCGCCTGAAACCCGATTGTTTGTTAGTGCGGCCGTTGCCCCGCGGCCATGATGGCGCCCAGTACGGGCACCGCCCACAACAGCAAGCTGATGCCCAGGGCGACCGCAAATGCTGTGCTCTGATCGCCTCCGACGCCGGCTACCTCGGCGCGCGCCATCCCAATTGAAACGGCGGTTGCGGCAACCGCCGTGGAGAGCGCAAGTGCTGCCGTAGTGATCAACTCGACCAAGGCGACAGACCTATGCCTCGCGGCGCACGCCTGCCGGCCCTCGTGTTCGGTCTCTGCGACCGGGGTCGATGTCTTTGACATGTCAGCTCCGCGAATCACTGTTCAATTCGCGCCGAGATTCGCGGGCGATACCGGCACCTATTCGACCGGAGTTAGACGAAGGCTTTGACGAAGAAGGGTTTTTTTGTGTTTTGGGTTAATGAAGGGTTAACGCTGCAGCATTTTGTCGACGCGTGAGGCTTTCACCCAAATGGAACGCCCTATCTGACGCTATGCTTCACGCGCCCTGGCCCACCTTAAGCAGAGGTGCGGAGCTTTTCGGCCGCCAGTCCATCGATACATGATCCGGCTGAGCCTTGACACGGGCCAGCCACGCGCGGATCGCGGGGAAGGGACCCAGATCAAAATCGCATTCGTGCGCCAAATGGGTATATGCATACGCCGCAAGATCGGCGACCGTGTAGCGATTTGCCGCGAAGTAGCGGTGATGCTTCAGGTGCTTCTCCATCACACCAAGCGCCCGATTACCCTCTTCCATCCAGTCTTCGACCGCGTGCTGTTGCAGGTCGCGGCCGCCCTTGACCAGGGTGAGCCAGAAATAGGCCGATCCGATATGCGGCTCGATGCTATGCTGCTCGAAGAACATCCATTGCAGCGCCTCGGCACGATCGAGTCGGTGTTCGGGCCGCAAGGGTGTTCTGCTCGCAAGATGCCAGAGGATCGCGTTGGATTCCGCGAGATAACGCCCCGGCGCCGCTTCCAGCAGCGGCACCTGACCGTTCGGATTCTTGCTCAGAAATTCTGGGGTACGGCTCTCGCCCTTCAAGATGTCGATCTCGACCAAGCGATATGGAATACGCAATTGGGCAAGCGCTAGCCGCACCTTGTAGCTGTTGCCAGAGCGCTGCATTGAATAGAGGGTATACATCCCGTTCCCTTCATGACGGCCCGACACGCTCACCACCAGCCCCTCGCTTCCTACGGCATTCGAGCGGCAATGTCATGACAGCTGCGCAGCAATATACGCTGCAGCGCACATCCATTTTTTGCAATGCACTAAGCGTGAATGATCTTCGGCTGGGCTGATCACTCGGCCGCTACACGACGCGCCCGCGCATAGGCGAGCAGCGCATCATCCTCCACCGGCACAATCGGCGCAAAGTCGCGATGCGCAATCCATTCTGGCCGAGTAAACTTGGTAATGTGGTTCGATACCGCGCACAGCGTGAGGTAGACAATCTTGCGCGGATACGGCGTGATGTTGGGCGGCGAGGCGTGTACAAGATTGCCGTGGAACATCAACACCGAGCCGGGCTTTCCGGTAGGCGCCACGATGCCGATGCCCCCGGACGGAGCTGCCTCGTTGCAAAGGCGAGTGACCGTTTGCGTATCGAGCGTCCACAAAGGATAGGAGGTGGTGCTGGTATCGCGGCCGGCAGCAAGGGTGCCGTACTTGTGACTCCTCGGAATGAGCATCAGCGGCCCGTTGATCGGTAGCACCTCGTCCAGAAAGATAGAGATGTTCATGGCCCGCGGCTGCGGCATGCCATCATCGCGCGCCCAGGTGCCGTAATCCTGATGCCATTGCCACACATCGCCTTCGAATGCGGCCTTGGCATTGATCTTGAACTGGTGCACGTAGACGCCTTCCCCAAACAGCTGCTCCAGCGGCTCGACCAGGCGCCGGTCATGCGCCATCAGCCGAAAGGCTTCGTTGTAGGTGTGCGCGGCAAACGCCGTACGCGGTGCGCCGGTCTTCTCGCGCCAGACTTCCTGACGATGGCTGCGCAGAATCTCGTCTGCTTCGCCACGCAACAGCTCCGCCTCTTGTTGCGAGAAGCAATCCGGGAAAAAGACAAAGCCCTGCTCGTCGAACAGCCGTATTTGGTCAGACGAAAGCCGCATGACGTCCTCTCACGATGAAATGCTCCCACGTGCGGTAATCCTACCGCGGCGTTAGAGGCGGGTCGAGCCGCTTAACAGGGTTCGTCGCGCCGCCCCTGGCATCAGAGCCCATGTAGGGCGGCCACAATCGAGCTGATCTCCCGCTCCAGAACGCCAAGGCGCTTGGTGCCTTCGGCGCGAATGCGATGAGTTGCGCCGTGCTGAAGAGGCCGGAAGCAAGGCGGGCATCGGCCCGCCACCGGGAATAGAACCAGCCACCCGCGAGCAGGGTGCTGCAAGCCAGAGCCGGCGCTGCGAAGGTCTGCTCGGCGCGCACCTCAGGTGCGGCTTGCAATGCGGTTAATCCATGGGGGCATGATCTTTCCACACCGGCCCTTGTCGCGAACGAAGGCGCCTACTACGAAGCAACGGCTTCTGGGCAAGCGGAGATTGCCATGGCGCTACTGGCGCAATCCCTCAACCGCATCAAACCGTCGGCTACGATCGCGGTCACCGACAAGGCGCGGGCGCTCAAAGCTGCGGGCCGGGATGTCATTGGGCTCGGGGCGGGGGAACCTGACTTCGACACCCCCGAAAACGTCAAGCGCGCGGCGATTAAGGCCATCGAGGGCGGCAAGGCGGCCAAGTACACCGCCGTGGACGGCATTCCGGAACTCAAGGCAGCGATAGCGCGGAAGTTCAAGCGCGAGAACGGCCTCGACTACAGGCTGAGCCAGATCATCGTTGGCACCGGAGGCAAACAGGTCCTCTACAATGCGTTCGTCGCGACGCTCGATCCCGGCGACGAAGTGATCATCCCGGCGCCCTACTGGGTGAGCTATCCCGACATGGTGATGCTGGCCGGCGGTGAACCGGTTGGCGTCCCGACCACAATCGAATCGGGCTTCAAGATAAAGCCGGAAGCGCTTGAGCGCGCCATCAGCGCCAAGACGAAATGGGTGCTGCTCAATTCCCCGTCAAACCCTACCGGCGCCGCCTATACGCGCGCGGAGCTCAAGCAACTGACCGACGTGCTTGTTCGCCACCCGGATATTCTGGTGATGACGGACGACATGTATGAGCATCTCGTCTACGACGATTTCGAGTTCACCACCCCGGCGCAGATCGAGCCCAGGCTGTATGATCGCACCCTCACCGTGAACGGAGTGTCGAAGACCTATTGCATGACAGGATGGCGCATCGGCTATGCGGGCGGGTCCGAGCCGCTCATCAAGGCGATGGCCATGATTCAATCACAGTCGACGTCAAATCCGACTGCGGTCTCGCAGTGGGCAGCGGTGGAAGCGCTGGACGGACCGCAAGACTTCATCGCCGAGCACAATCTCATCTTCAAGGAGCGCCGAGACCTCTGCGTCTCCATGCTCAACCAGGCGCGCGGCATCCATTGCCCCAAGCCGGAAGGCGCGTTCTATGTCTATCCCTCCTGCGCCGGTACAATGGGGAGAATCGCGCAAAGCGGAAGGAAGCTTGCGACCGACGAAGATTTCGTGACGGAGCTTCTGGAATCCGAAGGCGTCGCGGTGGTGCAGGGTACTCCCTTCGGCTTCGGTCCCGCATTTCGCATTTCCTACGCCACCAAGACCGAAGATGTGGAGGAAGCCTGCCGGCGCATCCAGCGGTTTTGCGGTAATTTGAAATAGAGGGGGCGTAGGGCATCGCGCCTCTTGCAAAGCCCCCCTCGGTCCTGAAACGATGGGCTAAGCGGCCCCGGAGAGGGCCGCAACTCGGTTTTTTCGGGAGGCAATATGGCACAGAACGGCACACGAGCTACGGGTCCCCGGTGCATCGCGCTGGTGGGCCCGTTTCAGAGCGGCAAGACGACCTTGCTCGAAGCTATCCTTGCCCGCACGGGTGCAATCCAGCGGCAGGGAACTGTCGACGGGGGAAATACGGTGGGCGACGCCAGCAAGGAATCGCGTCACCACAAGATGAGCGTGGAAGTTTCCGTCGCCAGCACGCATTTCATGGGCGACGATTATACTTTTGTCGATTGTCCGGGCTCTATCGAATTCGTCCACGAGATGCGCGCGGCCCTGCCTGCCGTCGACGCGGCGGTGGTGGTTTGCGAGCTGGATGAAAAGAAAATTCCGCAACTGCACCTCATTTTGCGTGAGCTGGAGGACCAGAAGATTCCCCGGTTCCTTTTCCTCAACAAGATCGACAAGGCCGATGCGACCATCCACGATGTATTGACGCTGTTGCAGCCGGCGTCGCGCAGCAAGTTGCTGTTGCGACAGATCCCATCCTTCTCGGGCGACCTGATAAGCGGGTTTGTCGATCTCGCGCTCGAGCGCGCCTTCGTCTATCGCGAGCACGCCGCATCGGAAGTGGTTCCGCTGGAAGGGGACGCCCTCGATCGCGAAAAGTCCGCCCGCTTTTCCATGCTGGAGACACTGGCGGACCATGACGATCAGCTCATGGAGCAATTGCTGGAAGACATCCAGCCTCCGCGGGACAAGGTCTTTGACGATCTCTCCAGGGAATTGCGCGAGGGGTTGGTATGCCCCGTGCTGCTCGGCGCGGCGACCCGCACCAATGGCGTGCTGCGCCTGATGAAAGCACTGCGCCACGAAACGCCGGCCGTCGCGGAGACGGCACAGCGCCTCGGCATGAAAGCCGGCAATGATGCGATCGCCTATGTGATGAAGACGCTGCACACCGCCCATGGCGGCAAGATGTCGATTGCGCGCATCTTTAACGGCCAAGTCAACGACGGGACCACCTTTGTCACGCCCGAGCGTGAGGCCGGCCGGGTGGCGGGCGTCTTCAAGCTCATGGGCCAGAACACGGAAAAGCGCGGGGCCGCGCAGGCCGGTGAAACGGTCGCTCTCGGCAAGCTCGATCATGCCACTACCGGCGATACCCTCACCACTGGCAAGCAGGCGCACCCCGCCCTGGCAACGGTGCTGCCCTATCCGCCGGTGCTGGCGATCGCCGTCACCGCCCGGGAGCGAAAGGACGACGTCAAGCTGGGGCAAGCATTGACGAGGCTCCTTGAAGAAGACCCTTCGATCACGGTCGTGCACAATGCGGAGGCGCACGAGGTCGTGCTGTGGGGACAAGGCGAGATGCAGCTGCGCGTTGCCACCGAGCGCCTGTCAGACCAATTTGGCGTGGCGACGGTCTCGCACAAGCCGACGGTGGGCTATCGCGAGACCATCAAGAAGCCCATTGTGCAGCGCGGGCGGCACAAGAAGCAGTCCGGCGGCCACGGCCAATACGGCGACGTGGTACTGGAGATCAAGCCGGTGCCGCGCGGCTCGGGTTTCAGCTTTACCGAGGAGATCAAAGGCGGCGTGGTGCCGCGCAACTATATCCCCTCCGTCGAGCAAGGCGTGATCGACGCGCTCAAGCACGGCCCGCTGGGGTTTCCCGTGGTGGATGTCGCGGCGAAGCTGATCGACGGCTCCTACCATACCGTGGATTCCTCCGACATGGCCTTCCAGCTTGCCGGACGATTGGCCATCCATGACGGGCTGCCCCAATGCCAGCCTGTGCTGCTCGAACCTATCTACGAAGTGGAGATTGTCTGTCCCTCGGAAGCAACCGCGAAGATGAACGCGCTGATGTCCGGCCGCCGCGGTCAGATACTCGGATTCGACACGCGACAGGGATGGGAAGGCTGGGACGTGGTACGGGTGCAAATGCCTGAGTCTGAAATCGGGGATCTGATCGTGGAGGTGCGCTCGGCGACCGCCGGGGTAGGCAGCTTCACTTTCAAGTTCGACCACATGGCCGAACTCACCGGCCGCACCGCGGACCAGATCGTCGCGGCCCGCAAGTCAGCCGCGGCGTAACGCACGTTCCGCCTGGGATGCCTTTCCGCTCGCCCGTGCGCGGCGAGCAGTTCGCATGCTGGAAAGTTTACGGCGTCTGTTTCTGTGGGGAGGTGAGCCGCCGGAGGTCGGCGACGGTCCCGTGCGGCTGGCCTCAACTGCACGCTCGCCCTGGATGATTTCGGAGCGGGCTACTCCTCGCTTGCGCGGTTGCGACAACTTCCGTTCAGCCAGCTCAAAATCGATCGCAGCTACGTGATCAATTGCCATGTCGACCGGGTAAATGCCGGGTTATGCGAAACCATCGTCGAGCTGGCGCGGCGCTTCGGGTTGAAGACCGTGGCTGAAGGGATCGAGACGCCGCACGAGAGTCACAAGCTGCAAGGGATCGGCTGCGACATCGGGCAGGGCTATCTGTTCGGCAAGCCGATGCCAAAGGCGCAGCTGATCGGCATCATACGGCGGTTGCTGATGGGGCATTCGGCACGGCGAGCTGCGAGCCGGCGCTAGCCGGGGCCTCTCGGGGTGCACATTACGCGAACCCGCCTGCCAGAATCACCCGACATCACGCGTGACTGCCGCAGCTGTGACTTGCCACTCCTCCTGCACCGCTCTAAGCCGGGGCTGCACTTTTCGGAGGTTCATCCCATGCACGTGGTCCGCCGCCGCAGATGGGAAATGCCTGAATGGCTCGCCACCCCCGAGCACCTTTTCCTCGATCGCCGTGCCCTGCTGGCCTCGCTAAGTGCGGCCGGGCTTTGCCTGTTGCCCGGATCAGCACTGGCGCAGCGAGTCAGTGATCTGCCGGATCCGACGAACGATCTCTACCCCGGCAGGCGTAACGAAAAGTTCACCTTGGATCGGCCGGTTACAGAGGAAAAGATCAACACCAGCTACAACAATTTCTACGAATTTGGCTCGAGCAAAAACGTCGGCAAGGCGGCACAGGCGCTCAAGTTGCGCCCCTGGACCGTCAAGATCGACGGGATGGTGCAGAAACCGCAGGAGATCGGCGTCGACGATCTGATCCGCAGAATGCCCCTCGAAGAGCGGCTTTATCGGCATCGCTGCGTGGAAGCATGGTCCATGGCCATTCCGTGGAGCGGGTTTCCCATGGCCAAGCTGCTGGAATTGGCTCAGCCTCTGGGTTCGGCCAAATACGTGCGAATGGAAACATTTCTCGATCCTTCGGTCGCGCCGGGACAGCGTCAGAGCTGGTATCCGTGGCCCTATGTCGAGGGCCTGACTGTTGCCGAGGCCGGAAACGAGCTCGCGTTTCTGGTGACCGGTGCCTACGGCAAACCTGTATCGAAGGTGCAGGGCGCTCCGCTGCGCTTGGCGGTGCCATGGAAGTACGGGTTCAAGTCGATCAAATCGATCGTGCGATTCAACTTCACCGACCAGCGGCCAAAGAGCTACTGGGAGGCACTGCAGTCCTCAGAATACGGGTTCTGGGCCAACGTCAATCCGCAGGTGCCCCATCCTCGCTGGAGCCAGGCCAC
>DATBYX010000304.1:0-2751 GCA_036513475.1 Xanthobacteraceae bacterium
TTGGTTGAGCAGGATTTGGTGTTACCGGACCTACTGATCGCTTCCGGGCGGCAAAAACGGCCACGTCCTCCACCTTGATCGCCCAGGGGGCACCGGGACAAACTTGTCGGCCCTTGACGTCGCCGCGACGGAGCATGCGCAGAGCCGTCATTTTGCAAACGCCGATGGCCTCAGCAGCGGCGTCGAGTGTAATCTCGCCACGCTCGGTCCATTCGCCGTCACGATAGACCTCAATCTCATAGTGTTTGCGGAAGCCGCGCACGCGCTGCTCGGTCCAACCATTGCCGTGACCGGTGGTCTTGCCGGAGCGGTTGAGCAGCCGTGCGATCTGCCGATCCGGCATCAACCGGGCCAATTCGCGAACGAGCGATACTGTATCCTCGGGAACACGAGGATTGTGCCGGCCGGCCGCATTCAGTCGCTGATTGATCTGCAGTGCGGTGTGGCTTCCACCCTGCCAGTGCAAGACTGCGTGAATGATCGCGCCGTCCCTGCGGACGACAATCTCATTGAGCGCTGTGCGCAAGATGCGCTTGCGCGTCGCCGCAGTGGCGGCCGGATGCGTCCAGGCGCGCTCAAGATCGGCGCCGAGTTGTAGCAGCTGTTGCCGCTCCTGGTCGCCCAATGGCGGCGCCCGCCGCGCGATGATGGCGGCGATCTCGCCTTCCATCCTGTGAACGGCCTGCAACGCCTCATTCCAACGTCGTTCCAGTTCGCCAGCCACGAGGCGATTGGCGGGATCGACGGCGTCGTATTGTCGACGCGCATGGGCTGCCTCATAGCGCGTCTGTTGAAGGGAAAGCTCAAGCTGTCGTTGTGCGGCCGTCGTTTCGCTCATCTGGGTCTCGATCGCTTTGACGGCAGCATCGATGCCGAGCGGTTTCAAAACGCGCAGTACCTCCTTGCAGATTGCGGTGTCGATGCTCAAGCCGCTGATCGTGATGCATCGCTCCGTGCCGTGGTTCGTGCGGGCTCCGTAGCAATTATAGCGACCAATCTTGCCGCTGTAGTGCACGTGCAGCTTGCGTCCGCAATGGCCACAGCGCGGAAGCCCGGCCAGCAATAGCTCTCCTTGCCGGACCGCACCTCTGGCCGTCGCACTGCTCATGCCGGTCGCATTGTTGGCGATCACGCGCAGGTTCCTCTCGAACTCGTCCCAGGTGATGTACGCTTCATGATGATCCTTTATCAGAACATCCCATTCGGCCATCGGCCGATGCACGCCGCGCCGCACGCGCTTGCGGCCATTTTCGACGCTCACTCGGCTCGTCGTTCGCCCGAACGCATAGGCGCCGGCATAGATCGGATTGTTCAGAATGTTATGCACGATATTGTAGGCCGGCAATCTCCAGATGATGCCGCGCGCCTCGCCTTTGCGAGATTTCACTGGCAACTCGATGCCTTCGTCTCGCAGCCAGATATGAACCTGACGCGCGCTTTGGAACTCGGCAAATTTCGAGAAGACGAGCTGCAATGCACCCTGGACCCGCTGATCCGGGTTCTTTTCGATCCGATCGCGCCCGACTTTCACATAGCCCGCCGCAACACCAAGGACCAATGCGCCGCGCCGTGCCTTCTGCTTCAGCGCCTCCTGCGAGCGCTGGCGGAACAATGACAACTCCAATTCGCTCATGGTTCCCTTCATACCCAGCAAGAGCCGATCATTGGGATGCCGAGGATCGTAGATTCCTTCCTCGTCGACGATGATGGTTCCGACCAATCCACAGAACTCGATCAGCGTATGCCAGTCGCGGCCGTTGCGCGCGAGACGCGAGGCTTCAATCGCAAGCACGGCGCCGACACGGCCCTCACAGATTGTCGCCAACAGGCGCTCGAAGCCAGGGCGTGCGATACCGCCGCCCGAGCGACCGAGATCATCGTCAATGACCTCGACAGTGGTCCAGCCAAGCTGTTTGGCGCGATCGGCGAGCCCGTATTGGCGGCGCCGGCTCTCATGATTGTGTGTCAGCTGATCGGCTGTCGATTGACGGATGTAGACACAGGCGCTGCGTGCAAGATGCTCAGTCGTGATCTTGGTCATGACTGCTCTCCCCCTTTGCAAGCGCCGTTGCGATCTCGCGCAACAGGGCCTCCACCAGTGGCGCCAGATTGGCCTTTTGCTCGGCCGCCAGGTCGATGCGTGGTGTGTCCTCCTCGAAAAGGCTCGGCTGGAGATTTTCGGATCGGCGCGTCATTATCGGCTTCCTCCGTTTTTGATTCGGATAGGAGAAAGCCTAAAAGCGCATCGACCTCGGTGCGCAGGGACCGCAAAATATCAAGGGAAAAACGTGGCTTGTCGCTGATCTCGAAATGCGACGCTGCCTCCTGCGTCATCCAAACGGGCAGACAGGCAAGCGAACTGTCCGGCTGTCGAATAACCACGAACTGGACGCCGCTGCGCTCAAGCCGTCGCGTGATGACCACGGTCTCACTGTAGCGAGGATGGAACCGGTAAGTGATCCGGCCTTCAACCGGCTGTTCGCGGGCAGTATGTCGTGTGTCCGAGCAGAAGCTGGACAGCCCTAAGATTGCCCGTGCGCCGGTAGATCAGGGTAGCTTTGGTGCGTCGTAGCGAGTGCGTCCCGAACAGCCTTGGGTCCAGCCCAACAATGCCGATCCACTCGGAAACGAGGCGCGCATATTGGCGCGTTGTCATGCTGGCTTCGGGACTAAGACGACCGGTGAACAAGAACTCGCCGGGCCTTTTGTTGGCGGCCTTTAGATAATCATCGATGGCCTGACGGGTCTGTT
>DATBYX010000305.1:0-7555 GCA_036513475.1 Xanthobacteraceae bacterium
GTCAAGTGTCTTCCCATCATCGACAAGGCGCGCCCCACGACCCACAAGAATGCCTACGTCTGCGGCGACTACCGCCTGCTGAAGGTGGACACGCTCGACAACCGCAGCATCACCGACAAGCAGACGGAGCAATTCTCCCGACAGATTGAGCAGGTGCAAACAGAAGCGGTCGTGTTCAGTGATTTTCGGCACGGCATCTTCAACCGGCGCACCATCCCGATGATGACCGGCGCCGTTCCCGCCGGTGTCTTCCGCGTTGCCGACAGTCAGGTCGCCAGCCGCTGGGGTAATATCCTCGAGTTCAAGGGCTTCGACCTTATTACGCCGAACGAGCGGGAGGCGCGGTTCTCGCTCGCCGACCAGGACACGGGCGTGCGGCCGCTTGCGGCGAAGCTGCACGAAGAGGCCGATTGCAAAACCGTCATTCTCAAGCTCGGCGACCGCGGTGTCCTCACCTGCCGCCGCGGGAAAGAGAACGATCCGCGCTCCTTCTTTGTCGTTGACAGTTTTGCCCAGCATGTGGTCGACGCTGTGGGCGCCGGCGATGCTCTTCTCGCCTACGCAACCCTCTCGCTGATGGCCGACGAGTCCGAGGTGGCCGCCTCAATCCTGGGCTCAATGGCCGCGGCACTGGAGTGCGAATGCGACGGCAACATTCCGGTCGGGCGATCGGAGCTGTGCGGCCGTATCGACAGCGTGGAGAAGCGGGCGCGCTTCGAGTAGGGGACCGGGCCCTCACTTGATGCGGGTGGTGGTCGCGGGTCTCGGCGTCCAGGGACAGAAACGCCGTCGTGTCGCCGGCGCCGATTTCGTCGCCGCGGTCGATCCGGTCAATCCGCAGGCCGAGTATCGCGCGATCGAAGATGTCCCGCTCTCAAGCTATGACGCGGTGCTTGCCTGCATTCCCGACGAGCCGAAGATAAAAGTGCTCGCGTATCTCCTGGGCAACGGCAAGCACGTCTTGGTGGAGAAGCCGTTATGGGCAGGCGATGAGGAATCCATCGCACGCATCGAGGCCATCGCCAGAAGCAAGGGTGTTGTCTGTTATGTCGCCTACAATCACCGCTTCGAGCCGCATTTCGTTCGCGTGCGCGAGGCGGTCGCCTCGGGAAAGTTGGGCGCGCTCTATCATTGCCGGATGTTCTACGGCAACGGCACTGCCCGGCTGGTGCGGGAATCGCAATGGCGCGACCAGGGCGCTGGCGTTCTCCCAGACCTCGGCTCGCATCTCCTCGACACCGCGCAATTCTGGTTTGGTGACATCGCCGAGAATATCCGGGTCGTATCCAGCCGCTGCTTCGAGAATCGTGCGCCCGATCATGTCGTGCTCGCTTGCGGCAGCACCACCCCGCAGCTCGAGCTGGAGATGACGCTGCTCAACTGGCGTAACCACTTCACCTGCGACCTGTTTGCCGAAAACGGCTCTGTGCATGTTCGCTCGCTGTGCAAATGGGGGCCCTCGTCATTCACATTACGCCGCCGTGTGCTCCCGAGTGGACGCCCGCCCGAGGATACGATCACGCTCGTCCAGGACGACCCGACCTGGGAGCTGGAATATGCGCACTTCAAATCGCTCTGCGAGGGCGGCCACCGCACGGACTTGTCGAGGGACATCCAGCTTAATCGCGTGTTGCGGCAGCTCGGGCAGGCCGCTGCGGCGGAGGCACGGCGATGAGCGCGCCGGTGGTCGGCTTCGCCGGACTGACCCATCTCGGGCTGGTATCGGCGATAGCGGTCGCCTCGAAAGGATTTCGAGTGATCGGCTACGATGCCGACGCCGCGCGCGTGCACGATATCGCAGCCGGCCAGCTGCCGGTCGTGGAACCGGATCTCGACGAGCTTGCCCGCGGAGTTGCCGGTCGCATAACCTTCACCAGCCAACCGGGCGATCTTGCCGCCTGCGACCTCGTTTATATCTCGACGGACGTTGCGACCGATGCGCGCGGGGAGAGCGATCTCTCTGCCATTTCGGCATTGATCACGGACGTGATCGCCGCGCTTGCCGCGCCCGCTCTGATGGTCGTGTTATGCCAGGTGCCGCCGGGCTTCACCCGCCGTTTGCCGCTTCCGCCGGAACGTCTGTTCTATCAGGTCGAGACCTTGGTGTTTGGACGCGCGGTCGAGCGGGCTACCCGCCCCGAGCGCTACATGGTCGGGTGCGCGGATCCCGCCAAGCCCCTCCCCAAGCCGTTCGCGACGCTGCTTGGTGCCTTCGGCTGTCCGATCCTGCCCATGCGCTACGAGAGCGCGGAGCTTGCAAAAATCGCGATCAACTGCTGTCTCGTCGCCTCCGTGACCGTTGCCAATACGCTGGCGGGGCTCTCGGAGCGCATCGGCGCGGATTGGAGCGAGATCATGCCCGCGCTCAAGCTCGACGCCCGGATCGGACGACACGCCTATCTGGCGCCTGGATTGGGGCTCGCCGGCGGCAATCTCGAGCGCGATCTTGCCACCATCACACGCCTCGCTGCGGCCACCGGGTGCGAGGCGAGCATCATTGCAGCCTGCATTGCGAACAGCCAGCACGGTCGGGACTGGGCCGTGCGGGTGCTCCACAGCGAGGTGCTCTCGCGTAACGCAGATGCCCTCATCGGCATTCTGGGCCTGGCGTATAAGGAAAACACCCATTCGACCAAGAACTCACCCTCGCTTGCGCTGATCTCGGCGCTCGCACCTTGGCGGCTCAAGCTCTACGACCCTGTCGTTCCGGCCTCGTCTGCTACCCACCCGCGCGCCGAGGGCGCATCGAGCGCGCTTGCGGCCGTCAAGGGTGCCGATGCGCTCGCCATCATGACGCCGTGGCCGGCCTTCCGCGACCTCAAGCCGGCCGATCTCGCGCGCGCGATGGCGGGACGGACCGTGCTTGACCCCTATCGTGTGCTCGATGCGCGCGATGTTGCCGCAGCCGGGCTCGATTATTTCACCCTCGGTGCCCCCCCATACCGCGCCAAGGAGCTTCTGCATGCTTGAACATACCGCTACGGGGACCGAGCCGCTTGGTGGTGTCGTGGTCGTGGGTGCCGGTGGGTTCGTCGGCAACGCGATCTGCACGCGCCTTGCAGCCGAAAAGGTCCCGCACCTTGCGCTTACCCGCAAGGACATCGACCTGCTCGAGCCCGAAGCCGCGACGAAGCTGCAGCGCATGCTACGACCAGGCGACGCCCTGGTCTTTGTCTCTGCGCTTGCGCCTACGCGCAACAACTCCATGCTCATCGACAATCTGCGCATGGCGGAAACAATATGCGCCGCGGTTGCTGCTGGGCAGCTGGCGCAACTTGTCTACATCAGTTCCGATGCGGTCTATGCCGACGATGCCAACCCGGTGACCGAGCGGTCCTGTCAGCAGCCATCGAGCCTACATGGCGTGATGCATCTCGCGCGCGAGGTCATGCTGCAAACAGCGTTCAAGCTGCCGCTCGCCATTCTGCGGCCGACGCTGATCTATGGCGCGAAGGATCCTCACAACGGCTATGGCCCGAACCGTTTCCGCCGGCTTGCCGCCAAGGGCGAGGCGATCACGCTCTTCGGCGAAGGCGAAGAGATGCGCGACCACGTGCACATCGATGACGTCGCCATGTTGGTGAGCGCGGTGCTGCACCGCCGCAGTCACGGAGCGCTCAACATTGCAACCGGCAACTCGTTCTCGTTCCGGCGCGTGGCCGAGATGGTAGTCGCGCTTGCCCCTCAAGCGGCTGAGATCCGCGGCACGCCGCGGCAAAATCCGATTACCCACCGTCACTTCGACATCACGGACTGCATCAAGGCGTTCCCGCAATTCCATTACGTGCCGTTATCCGAGGGCCTTGTCCACGTCGCCAAAGAGAGTGCATGAAAGATGCGCCAGGAGATCAATCTCCTTTCCAAGCTTCCCCGCGGCAAGCGTAACGTCAATGCCCGCGCGGAGGCAAAGACCGACGAGATCATCGCGATCTCGCGCCAATACGGCGAGCTCTATTTCGATGGACCCCGCAAATATGGTTACGGGGGTTATCGCTACGACGGCCGCTGGATTCCGGTCGCCGAGGACATGGTGAAGCACTTTGATCTCAATTCCGGTGACCGCGTTCTCGACGTCGGCTGTGGCAAAGGGTTTCTGGTAAAGGATCTGATCAAGGCATGTCCCGGACTTGAAGCCTTCGGGCTCGATATCTCCGAATATGCTCTCATGCATTGCGAGCCGGAAGTGATCGGCCGACTCCATCTCGGCAATGCGGTCAAGCTGCCGTTTCCCGACAAGAGCTTCAAGGCGGTGATATCGCTCAATACCGTGCACAATCTCGAGCGCGGTGAATGCATGACTGCGTTGCGCGAGATCGAGCGCCTCGCGCCAGGACGTGCCTTCATCCAGGTCGATTCCTATCGCACCCCCGAGCAGAAAGCGCTGTTCGAGGAATGGGTGCTAACTGCCAAGTTCCACGGCTATCCGCAGGATTGGGTGGCTCTGTTCGGGGAAGCCGGATACACCGGCGATTTCTACTGGACCATCATCGAATGAGCCCCTAAACATCCTGCGGCGCCGGCCGAGCCGGATGCTCGGCGCCGGTTCTTACTCTGTTCTTGAGTGATCAGGGACAGCGATCGAGCTGATAGAGTGGCTGGAGTGGATGCAGGGGTAAGCAATCCATGAACAAGGTGGTGCGACTCAACTCGTTCGATGTGAAAGCAGCGAATACGCGCTGCCTTCGCTATCGGCGCCGTATCCTGGACATATCGCAGCAGGTCGGCGCTCTGCACATCGGATCGGCCTATTCGTGCACCGAGATTGTCGATTGCATGTATCATGGGCTGATGCGCCGCGGTCTCGATGGCACCTCGCCGGACACTTTCCTCATGTCGAAGGGTCATGGCTGCATGATCCAATACGTGATCCTGGAAGAGCACGGAGTACTTGGACGCCAGGATCTCGATCGATACTGCAAGCCCGATGGCCGCCTTGGCGTCCATCCGGACTATGGCAATCCCGGTATCGAGGCTTCGACCGGCTCGCTGGGCCATGGGCTCTCCATGACGGTTGGGATGGCGTTGGCGGAGCGCGGCCGCAAGACCGATGGGATCATTTATGTCGTGCTCAGCGACGGCGAGGTGCAGGAAGGCTCAACCTGGGAGGCCGTGATGATGGCGTCCTCGCTCGGCTGCTCCAACATTGTAGCCGCGGTCGACAACAACGATTTTCAGAGCCTCGGCCGTACCTCCGAGACACATCCGTCATTCTATCCGCTTGCGGAAAAGTTCGCGGCGTTCGGGTGGGAAACGGCGGAGACCGACGGTCACGACTCCGCCGCCATTTTCGCTGCCATCTCCTCGCGCTCCGGCAGGAAGCCGTTCATGCTCTGCGCCAAGACTACCAAGGGCAAGGGCGTGAGCTACATGGAGAACGTGCCAATCTGGCACTACCGTTCCCCCAACAAACAGGAATATCAGCAGGCCACGGTCGAGTTGGAGCGCATGGCGGTATGAGGAACACGTTCTCCGAGGCGCTTTACCAGGCGGCCAGCGCCAATCCCGACGTCTACATCGTAGTGGCCGATATCTCGCCGGTCGGCAGCATGGAGAAATTCAGCAAACAATATCCGGAACGCTTCATCAATGTGGGCGTCGCCGAACAGAGCATGATCGGCATCTGCGCTGGGCTTGCGCTCAAGGGCTGTCAGCCCTTCGCCTATACGATTGCGACCTTCGCGCTTTATCGGCCCTTTGAAATGGTTCGCGACGACCTGTGTTATCAGAACCTGCCGGTGACCGTGGTCGGCATGGGCGCAGGGATCATCTACTCGACTCTTGGCGGCACCCACCATACCCAGGAAGACATCGCCATCGCCGGCGCGATCCCGAACATGCAGATCATCGCGCCGTGTGACCCGGCGGAGTGCACACAAGCGACGCGCTATTGCGCCGCGCAGAAGAAAGGTCCGATCTACCTGCGTATCGGCAAGGCGGGCGAGCCGAACTACACGGACAAGGCGATCGACCCCTGGGTGTTCGGCAAATTGCGCTACATCAAGCGGGGAAGCGATGTGTGCATCCTCTCCTATGGCGTCATCATGCAGAAGGCGATGCAGCTCGCCGCGCGCTTCGAAGCGACGGGCAAATCGGTTTCGGTCGTGTCTTGCCACACGCTGAAGCCGCTCGATATCGACGGCATCGCTGATGCGCTCGCGCGCCATAAGCACGTCGTGGTGATCGAGGAGCACGCGCCGCAAGGCGGCCTTGCCCCGCGCACCAAGCAGATTGCATGGGATACGCGAGCGATGTGCCGGCTCGATACCTTCACGCTGCAGGATGCATTCATCCATAATTACGGCAGCCACGACGACCTGCTCAGCGCTCATGGCATCGATATGGCGCAGATGTCGCAGCGCGTGGGTCTTGCATGAACGAAACTGTCAAGACGCTCTCGCCCGTGTCCAATACGGCTTCGCTTGCCGTTTACGGCGGCGACCCAGTGCGCAAGACGCCCATGCCGCCCCGGCTGGCGCTCGGTGAGGACGAGCGGCGAATGGTCATCGAGGTGCTCGATCACTACGCCGAGCGCAAGATCGATCCGGGCTATCAAGGCACGTTCGAAAAGATCTATACCGACGCTTTCGTCGATATGATGGGCGGCGGCTACGCAGATGCAGTCGCGACCGGGACCTCGGCGCTCTACGTTTCCGTTGCGGCGCTTGATCTTCCCAAAGGCAGCGAGGTTCTGGTCTCGCCGATCACGGATCCCGGCACGCTTGCGGCCATTGTGCTCAATGGATTGCGGCCGCGGCTCATGGACAGCAGGCCCGACAGTTACAATGTGGGTCCGGAGCAGCTCGCGCAGCGCATAACAAAGAACGTTTCCGCAGCCATCATCGTGCATGCGGCCGGCTATGCTTCCGAGATTGACAAGATTGTCGAGATTGCGCACGCGCACGGCATAAAGATCATCGAGGACTGCAGTCAGTCCCACTTCGCGAAGCACAAGGCAAAGCCGGTCGGCACCTTTGGAGACATCGCAGCATTTTCGACCATGTACCGGAAGGCGCACATGACCGGGCCGTCGGGCGGGCTCATCTACTCGCGCAATCTCCAGGTTTTCCGCAACGCATTGGTCCATGCCGATCGCGGCAAGCCACGCTGGCGGGACGATTTCGACGATCGAAATCCTGCAACCTATCTCGCCCCGGCGCTCAACCATCACACCGATGAGATCTCGTGCGCCATCGGCTTGGCGTCGCTCAAGCGCCTGCCCTCCACCATCGTGAGCCGGCTTGCCTTCGTCTCCGACTTTGTGGCGCGGCTTTACGATGCGTCCGATGTCTGTCGCGGCTATCGTTTCATGCCCACGAGCTCGCCGTTCTACTTCCCGGTCATCGTAGACGTCGATGCCATCAGCTGCAGCAAGATCGAGTTCGCCGAGGCCGTGCGGGCGGAGGGGATCGATCTCAACCCGCACTATAAGTATGTCGTTTGCGAATGGCCCTACATCCAGCCGCACCTGGCCGATGATTTCGATACGCCGAATGCACGCAGCATTCGGGATCGCTCGTTCAACCTTTATCTCAACGAAAATTATCGCGAGCAGGAA
>DATBYX010000306.1:0-8504 GCA_036513475.1 Xanthobacteraceae bacterium
AGGTCGGGAATCTCATCGAAATATTCCTCCGCCTTTCGGACCTCGTAAGGGTAGTGCAGGGTGGTACCAAGGAGACCCTTGCCGAGAGCCTCGAGTGCGATGACGCGCTCGCGCTTCGACATGACCACCCTTCCCAATGCCACCATGCCCTTGCCTTTCATTGCGTCGCGGATGACCGCGAATGCTTCCTGGCCGACCTTGTCGTTGGGCACGATGTAATAGGGGCTGTCATAGAAACGCTTGTCGATCTCCGCGGCAGGAACGAAGCTGTCGATCTCGATCGTGTGATTGCTCTCGATCTCCAGTGATTCCAGCTCTTCGTCCTCTATCGGGAGGTACTCGTTCTTGCCCACCTCAAAACCTTTGCACTTGTCGGCTGGCTCGACCGGCTCGCGCGTCACGTCGTCGATGAGCTGCTGGCGCAGGCGATTTCCCGTTTTCCTGTTGATCTGGCGAAAGGAGACCCGCTCGGAAGAGGACGTCGCCGGATTGAGGGCGATGGGGCAGGAGACGAGCGACAACTTGAGATAGCCCTTCCAATATGCGCGGGGCGCCATGACATACTCCACAACTGCAAGACGTGAACACTGCGGGACTTGGGCCTAAGGTATACGGTTCGCTTATTACTGCCAGCTTGACGGGCCTCCTTGTTCTTTTTCCGTTCACCCTGCTTGCCGCTTTAAGGCAGCGTCATAGGGCAGCGCCCGCCCGCCGAAGCAGGGACATCTGAGGGTCGCCACGGCCGGACTAGACCTTGGCCCGGTGGAGGGGCGGACGAAACTTCTACTTTAGTTCAAGTACCGGGGCCCATTGTTGTAGGTCGGGTCAGCCTTGCACAATTTTTCCAGTGACCGGCAGCAAAGATTTGTGCTACAAACTTGGCGGGGATTGGGGCGGAGCGTTCAAGGAGACGAAGAGCCCCCATGCATCCACCCGATGAGTTCCTGAAACACGCAGCAGAATGTAAGGCCACGGCCAAATTTGCGCGCGACCCCCAGAGCAAGGCCACTTGGAACCAGATGGCCGACAGGTGGGCGCGATGCGCTGAGTTGGCCAGCCGCCAGATTTCAGAGGCACGCCAGGGCGGCGTGGGAAAGCGACCCCGCAGCAGCCATTTTTGACATTCCATCCGCCGGAAACTGTCCCAATTGGGACAAGATTTTCGGCAAACTGGGCCGCTCGCCTCTGGTCTCTCCAGGAGCGACCCTGTTGACTTAAGCCCCGCGGCGTATCAGCGGGGCTTTTCTTCGCCGCGAAGCCAAGGCTGCGCCAAATCCCGGCCTCGTCCCACTGTCGGTCGTTTTGACTGCCCGCCCGTCTACCCCCGAATCAACTTGCGCAGCCGCGCTCGAACCCTCTCCCAGATCAGTCGGCCCACACTCAGCGGGGCGCTGGGAGCGGCCATCGCCGTGCCGCCGTCTTGGAAACGGCGGTTGAGGTTCTCAGCAAACTCGCCGACCAAGCGCCGGCCGAGGTCCTGGACCAGCGCGGTGCGGGAAAACTGGGCGAGCATTCCTTGCAGGGTGTACTCGACCACAACGGAGACCCGGGTATCGCGGCCCGCGTTCTCCGGGGACAGTCGGTACGACACTTCGCCGCGGGTACGTGAGCCGCTAGGCCGGTCATGCCCGGCGCCGCGGATGACGCCGCGCATCGCCACATTGTCGCGCTCGATCGAGGCGGAGCCGGCGAAAGCCGCGGCAATCGGACCGAGCTTCACGCGCATGCTGCCCTTGGCGCTGTGCTCGTCATGCTCGGTGAGGGCGGCTCCCGGCAAGCAAGCCGCGACTGCGGGTAGATCCGCAAACAGGCGCCAGACCTCCGCCGGCGGGCGGCGGATGACGAAGCTTTCCTCAAACCGGTTTGCGCCTTTCGCAGCGGTGGCGCCCGCTTCGGGTGCGGCTGCGACGGCCCCCCGTTCCGACGCCGCGGCGGGGCTAGCGCTGGGGGCGAATGCCTGGAACGACCCTGCGGCGGCCCTGCGTTCCGGTTCAATCGTGGCAGGAGCGCCCTCCTGCGTCTCGGCCACGCTGCGCACGGCGGCGACGATGCCGCGATAGCCAGTGCACCGACAAAGGTTGCCTGCGAGCTCCACGCGAATCCGGTTCTCGTCCGGGCGCGGCAACCGCTTCACTATGTCGCGCGCTGCGATCAGCATGCCCGGCGTGCAGAAGCCGCACTGGAGCGCGTGCTCCCGGGCAAACGCTTCGCGCAGCCGCTGCATCAGCGCATCGTCCTCGAAGCCTTCGATCGTCCGCACCGTCTGCCCATCGCACGCGACGGCAAAAGCGATGCAGGAACGCACCGGCTCCCCATCGATCAGGACGGTGCACGCGCCGCAGACGCCGTGCTCGCAGCCGAGATGCGTGCCGGTAAGGCGACAGTGCTCGCGCAGGAAGTCGCCCAGATGCGTGCGCGGCTCGACCATGGCCGCCACCTTGCGGCCGTTCACCATGAGCGACACCGGTGTCATGAGCCCAACACCTGGTCGAGCGCGCGCACCACTACCGCATTACCCATCCGGCGCTCGATCGCATCGAGATCGGGAGCCGCCTCGGTCACCGCCTGGGCGACATTGTCCCGTGCTGCGGCGGCGCGCCCATGCGAGGCAACATCGCGGGCGAGCTTGTCGAGTCTGATTGGGGAGCCGCGCAGCGCACCCAGGTAAAGCCTCGCCGCTCCGGTCTGCGGATCGAAAAGGGCAGCCGCGCTCGCCTCGGCAAAATCACCGACTCTGCGGCAGAACTTGTAATAGCCCCAGCGTCCCGCCGGCGAGAGCTTCGGGACGTCGATCGTCTCGAGGATCTCATCCTCGGCGAGCGCAGTGGTAAATGCGCCGAGCACGATACCCTCTACAGGAACAGCGCGCATCCCGCCGGCAGTGTGAAGGTTCGCGGTAGCGCCGAGGGCCGCGAGCACAACGGGCCAATCCGCAGCCGGGTCCGCGTGGGCGATACTGCCGCCGATCGTGCCCCGGTTGCGAACGGCGCGGTGCGCTATGCCGCACGCGACATGCGTGAGCATCTCGGCTCCGGGCAGCGCTGCATCCTCGAGGCGCGAGTGGGTGACGGCGGCCCCGATGCGCCATTGCGGCCCCAAGTCCTCGATCCGCCGCAGCGCCTCGAGACGCGCTATGTCGATCAGCATTTGCGGGCGCGCGAGCCGCAGGTTCAGCATCGGTCCCAGTGATTGTCCGCCAGCCAGGACCTTTGCTTCCTCGCGGCGCTCGGACAACAGCTGCAGCGCCTTGCCCAAATCGGGAGGCCTTATGTATTCGAATTGCGCCGCCTTCATGCGAGGCAAGCCCAGTCGCGGGAGCCGTGAGGCATGCCTCTTCCCTAGGACGCCACGGGGCGAGGTGCTGCAGCCCGGGCTGCCTCGGCGCGCTCGATCGCTTCCAGCAGTCGACGCGGGGTGAGCGGGGTTTGCATGACTTCCACCCCGAGCGGCCGCAAGGCATCGTTCACTGCATTGAAGATTACCGCCGGTGGCGCGATGGCGCCGCCTTCGCCCATGCCTTTGATGCCGAAGGCGGTGTACGGCGACGGCGTTTGCATGTGATAGATCCGCATGGCCGGGATCTCGGTTGCTCCCGGCAGCAGGTAATCCGCGAAGGTCGAAGCGAGCGGCTGGCCGTTGCTGTCATACCGGCTCTCCTCGTACATCGCGGTCCCGATGCCCTGCGCCACGCCGCCCAGAGTCTGGCCTTCAACCACCATCGGATTGACCAGCGTTCCGCAGTCCTCGGCGATGACGTAGTCGAGAATCTCCACGTCGCCGAGCTCGGTATCGACCGCGACCACTGCGGCGTGCGATGCATAGCTGAACGCCCCGCTATCCACTTTTGGGCGAAAGCCCACCGTCGCTTCGAGCCCGCCGAGGTCAACATCGGGCGGAAGCCGCTCCGGCCGCAGATACCAAGCTTCCGCCACCTCGCGCAGCGCCACCGAGCGCTGGGGTCCGACAATGGCACCATTCTCGTAACGCGCCGTCGAGAGGGCGCACTGCATGAGATGCGCCCCGATCGCGACGAAACGAGGCAGCAGAGCCTTGCACGCGTTTGCCACAGCGCCGCCGGCCATGACGATGGAGCGGGACGCATAGGTGCCCGTGGAGTAGGGCGTAAGGCCGGTATCGCCGTGCACCACGCGAATCTCGGAGATATCAATGCCCATGATCTCGTGCGCGATTTGCGCGAGCGTCGTTTCCATTCCTTGCCCGTGCGAATGCACGCCGACACGCACTTCCAAACCGCCGTCCGGCGTCACGCGCACCGTCGCCTGATCGTAACCGGGGATGATCGGAAGGCCCCAGGCGGAGAATACGCTGGTGCCGTGCGCGGACTGCTCACAGTAGCTGGCAAAACCGATCCCGATGCGACGGCCGTCAGGCTCGCCGCGCGCCTGGCGTTCTCGCCAGGCCGGCAGATCGAGCTTCTCGCGCACCAGTGTCAGGGCCGCCTGATAGTCCCCGCTGTCGTAGTGCTTGCGGGCGACATTGGTATAAGGCATCGCCGCAGCCGGCACGAGATTCTCGTGGCGCACTTCCCAGGGATCGCGGCCGACCGCGCGGGCGATGGCATCTATCATCAGCTCCATGGCGAAGCAGACACCGGTGCGCGCTACGCCCCGGTACGGCAGGAAGCCGGGCTTGTTGGTGGCGACGCAATGCGTGCGGCAGCGATAGCCGCGAAAATCGTAAGGTCCCGGCAAATTGCCGATGGCTTGCCCCGGTTCCAGCGCAACCGTGAACGGCCAATTGGAATAGGCGCCTCCGTCGATGGTGATCTCGGCGTCGAGCGCCTTGAGCCTGCCGCGCGCGTCGGCATAGGCGGTGAGGCGATAATGATGCTGGCGCGAATTTGCGCCGGCCACGAGGTGCTCCCGCCGGTCCTCGATGTAGCGGAAAGGGTGGCGGTATTTCAGCGCGAGCCAGGCAATGCATAGTTCTTCGGGCTGCAGCACGCATTTGTAGCCAAACCCCCCGCCCACGTCGGGCGACACCACCCGTACCTGCCCCTGCGGGATCCCGAGAAACTGCGCGATGCCGACGCGGATGATGTGAGGAACCTGGGTCGAGGTGTAGACCATGAGCTGGTCGCTTCGCTCGTCCCAATAGGCAAGCACGGCCTTGCCTTCCAACGGCACCATGGCCTGCCGCGACAGCGAGATCTCGCGCGTGACCACGACCGGCGCGTCCTTGCTCTCGGTCGCAAAGCCGCTGTCCATGTTGAGCGTGAGAAAGTTGTTGTCGGGCCATTCTTCGTGGACGCGCACACTGTTATCCGCCCGCGCGCCATGCGCATCGACCAGCACGGGCAGCTCCTCAATCTGGAGCTCGATCTGCTCGCAGAGATCCTCCGCCTCCGCGCGGGTAGCAGCAACGCACATGGCCACTGCCTCGCCGACAAACCGCACCTTGCCCTGCGCGAGGGGAGGACATCGGGAGATCCGGTAGCCCGGCACCGTGTTGCCCGCGACGATATCCGCAGCATTGGCCAAGTCTTCGCGGACGAACACTGACGTGCCGGAGCTCTCAGGCTTGACGATGCGCGCGATGCGTCCGTGCGCAACCGGGCTGCGCAGAAACGCAACCTCGCTCTGCCCTGGGAGCAGCATGTCCGAGACAAAACTGCCGCGACCATGCAGGTGACGCGCATCCTCCTTGCGCCTCACCCGCGCGCCGATGCCTTGCGTGCTCACCTTCTCCCTCGCGGCGGACTGCAGCCGCTATCGCTGCTGTGACGCCATGATGTAGCGGTAGTTGTCGAGATTGTTCTCGGCGAGCCGGAACCAGAGGTTCGAATCGGCGAGAAATTTCTGCCAGGAGGCATAGATCTTCTTGAAGTCCTCGTTCTTGGCGGCGAGCTCGTCGTAGGTTTCGAACGTTGCCTTGTAGCAGGCGTCGAGGACCGGACGCGGAAATTGCCGCAGCTGAACCCCGGCAGCGACCAGGCGTCGAAGGGCCTCGGGATTCTTGGCGTCGTATTTTGCCATCATCATCACGTTCTGCTCGGCGCAGGCGGCATCGAGCGCGTCTTTGTAGAGTTGTGGGAGAGCATCGTACCGCTGCGCATTGGTGATCAGCGTGATCATTGCTGAGCCTTCCCACCAGCCCGGGTAGTAGTAGAACTTGGCGACCTTGTGCAGCCCGAGCTTCTCGTCGTCATAAGGACCGATCCACTCGGCGGCGTCGATGGTTCCGCGCTCCAGCGAGGGATAGATGTCGGAGGTCGGGATCTGCTGCGGCACCACGCCGAGCTTGGCAAGAATAGTGCCCCCGAGACCACCGATCCGGAACTTGAGGCCTTTTAGATCGTCGACGCTGTTGATCTCCTTGCGGTAGAAGCCACCCATCTGCACGCCGACATTCCCGCAGGGGATCTGCACCATGCCGTTCTTGCGGAACAGCTCGCGCAAAAGCTCAAGCCCGCCGCCATAATACATCCACGCATTTTGCTGCCGGTTGTTCAACCCGAAAGCGACACCGGAATCGAACGCATAGGCGGCATTCTTCCCGATATAGAACGCGGTCAGGGTGTGGCCGCAATCCACCGTGCCGTTTTGCGTGGCGTCCATCACTTGCAGGGCGGGGACGATTTCCCCTCCCGCGAAGGGCTGAATCTCGAACCTCTTCTCCGTGAGCTGGCTCACGCGCCGGCATAGATCCTCCACCGATCCGTAGATCGTATCGAGGCTCTTCGGCCAGCTGGCGGCAAGGCGCCAGCGGACGCCGGGCTCGTTTTGCGCGAGAGCAGGGGCTGCAATAGCGCCGGTGAGAAGACCACCTACCGCCGCCTGCTGCAGAAATTTGCGCCGCTTCATGAGTGCTCCTTCAGGGAAGGGTAAACGCGCGACCAATGGGCGCGCGCCGCGTGACATGCAACAATACTGATGAAGGGATGAGAGCGAGTCAAACGAGCGAACAGAAGGGCAGGCAAACGCGCCTGCGGAGGCGTTGATCCGAGGCCAGCACTCGCAGCGCGTTTTGCCCACCCGGCAAGTGTGCTACAGCGGGCGGGACTCGCGGAGGCAACATGAGCGCGAATATTTCCCAGATCGAGCCCAGGACCGATGTCGAGAAGGTCCGAGGCCCGATCGAAAATACCGTTCTTTTCGATCGGCAATATGTCTGGCCCGGCGACCTCACCGAAATCCCCGATTGGGTTTACACGGACGAGAACGTCTATCGGCGCGAGGTCGAGCGCATTTTTCACGGGCCCACGTGGAATTACGTTGGCCTCGAGGCGGAGTTGCCAAATCCAGGCGACTTCATCCGCTCCCATGTTGGTCCGACTTCGGTCGTCGTCACCCGGGCGAAGGACGGATCGATCAACGTGGTCGAGAACCGGTGCGTTCATCGCGCGGCCGAGTTCTGCCGTGAGCTTTCCGGCAACGTCAACGAGTTCATCTGCCCCTATCACCAGTGGACGTACGATCTCAAAGGCAATCTCATCGGCGTGCCGTTCAGGCGCGGCGTCGGCGGCAAAGGGGGCATGCCGAAAAGCTTCAACCTGGCGGAGCATGGGCTGCGCAGGCTGAACGTCACGAGCCATCGCGGCGTGGTGTTCGCTTCCTACCGCGACGACATGGAATCCTTTGCCGACTACCTTGGGCCCGAAGTGCTGCGCGAGTTCGAGGCGACGTTCGACGGGCGCAAGCTCAAGGTGCTCGGCCATTACCGCCATTCGCTTCCAGGAAACTGGAAGCTCTATCATGAGAACCTGAAGGATCCCTATCACGCTACGTTGCTGCACACGTTCCTGGTCACCTTCGGTCTCCTGGTGGCAGGCAACCGTTCGCTGATGCTCACCGACAAGAGCGGTCGGCATGGGGTCATGGCGTCAGCCAAGTCCGAGACGAAGAACATTGGGGCCGCCGAGAAAAAGGAGATGCGCGCCTACAAGGAAGGCATGGCGCTGCGGGAGACGCGCTTCATGGATTTCGTCCAGGAATTCGACAGCCCATGGTCGGTGACCATGTCGACCATCTGGCCGAACCTGATCGTGCAGCGCGAGATGAACACGCTCGGAATTCGGCAGATCGTGCCCAACGGTCCGGACGAGTTCATCATGAAATGGACCATGTTCGGCTTCGAAGGCGATGATGATGAGATGACCCGGCACAGGCTGCGGCAAGGCAACCTGATGGGACCGGCCGGGTTCCTCGGACTGGAGGACAACGAGGCGATGAAATTCGTGCAGGACGGCATGCGGCGTGTTCCCGACAAGCACCACCTGGTGAAGCTCGACCCCGCAACCGAAGCCGGCACCTCCGACACGCTGATATCGGAGGCGGCAATACGCGCGATGTACAAGCACTGGCGGCAGGAAATGGGAGTATAGAGGCTCACGCAATGCTCGACGTCAGCTCGGCCAAAACGCGCGATGCCCGGCTGGACGCGCTCCTGCTCTACCAGGAAGTGAACGAGTTCAACGCCGCCTACGCTGCGGCCCTTGACGAGCAGCGCCTCATCGATTGGGTCGAGATGTTCACGGAGGATGC